>NZ_FQUR01000025.1 GCF_900129115.1 Thermoanaerobacter uzonensis DSM 18761
ACAGCTTCTTTACTCTATGCGTATTCTAAAAAGCTAAGAGAAATAGATGAAGAAGTAATATACCAGGCACAAAATGAAATCAGTTTATGAGAGTAGTAGCTTTCGCTACTCTCATTTTTTATTATACATCAATTAATTCAAATTGCCAATAACAGATATTAACATATTTCAGCGGTAATGCTCTTAAAAAGTGAAAAAAATTTTTAATCAGGCTGTAATAATTTGAGAAAAAATACTTTTATGCACTTAAAAAATGCCATTATAATTTGAAAATCTTTGGAGATTTAATTTGAGAATTGACACCTTTGGAAAAGAAGGAAAATGTAAATTTACGTCGAATATATATTATTGTTCACGCTAGATTTTGACATGATCCGATAGGACTTATGAGGCTGTTTCGGCGCCCATAAGTTCTATTGGTGGTAATATAGATACAGAAGCGGAGGCGGTGCTTTTTAAGCACTTGCGCCCGTAAGGCGAAGCATTGGCTTTTTTAATCTTTAAAATGATATAATAATAGGTGAAGTATAATGGGGAATGGTGAAAATAAAAAAACTTTAAACAATCAACATGATAAAGGTTATAAATACCTACTTTCTCATAAAAAAGTATTCATACAGCTTTTAAGAAGTTTTGTCAAAAAAAATTGGGTAAATGAAATAGACGAATCTAAAGTAATACGAATAAACAAATCCTTCATATTGCAAGATTTTAAAAATAAAGAGGCTGATTTGGTTTATCAAGTAAAATTGAAGGATAAAGAAGTTTTCTTTTATATATTGTTGGAATTACAATCAAAAGTTGATTTTCAAATGCCATACAGATTGTTATTGTATATAATTGAAGTGTGGAGAGAAATTCTTAAAGATACATCATTAAACCAGCAAAAAAGGAAGGACTATAAATTACCAGCGATTATTCCTATTGTGTTGTATAATGGTGTTAATAGATGGACTGCTTCTTTGAGCTTTAAAGAAACGATAGATTCATATCAATTATTTGGAGAAAATATAATAGACTTTAAATATATTTTCATTGATGTGAATAGATATAATGAAGAAGAACTTTTACAATTATCTAATCTTATAGGTAGTGTCTTTTTGCTAGACAGAAGGATAGACAGAGAAGAATTAATAGAAAGATTAAAAAAATTAACAGATGTGCTCAAAAATCTGTCTGAAGAAGAGTTTATATTATTGAGAAACTGGTTTGTGTCTATTATATTCAGATTTCTACCCGAAGGCAAAAGAGAAGAGGTAAAGAAAATATTCGAAAAGAGTGAGGGGGTGGAAAAAATGATTTCCAATTTAGAACGTAGTTTAAAAGAGGCATTTAAAAAAACTAGAAAAGAAGGAAAAATAGAAGGAAAAATAGAATGAATACGAATGGTGCTACTTGAACAATTGAAAGAAAAGTTTAAAGATATACCTTTTGGATATATAAATGGACTTGAAAAGTTAGATGACAAAGCATTACTTGCTTTAGCAAGAGATATTTTGAAAATTGAAAAATTAGATGACTTAAAGAAGTATATTAAATTAGTTTTATAGGCATGGTCTTTTATTTTTTTTGGTGTAATAATGGACTAATTGTACGAAATCATAATTTAGTATAATTACGCATTTTAAAACAGAGAGGTGAAATAAGGTCAGAGAAATATAATATAACATTACCTACCCCTTATTCTCTGACTAAGAAGATGTGGTCAGATATTGAATTAACTTATGCGTTAATTATGGCACATTTTCTAATTTATATAATTGCTATATGGCTCACTCTGTATCCGGAAGTAACAGTATTCCATTTGGTAACTGCTACACAGCTAATCGCTTTTGTAATAAGACCGTTTCTAGCTGCAATTTCAGGAGGTTACACTTTATACTTGAAAAACGGTGACTGGTCTTTCTATAATTGGGGACTAGTTTACCAATTAATTTTTTTTGTTTTTTATTTTATAGGTTACTTGATAATAAAAAAGTTCAGAAAAGTTAATACTTTAAACTTAAACTGTACTTCAGATGAAGAAGAGAAAAGGATGAGTTATTGCATATTTAAAGCCTACCTCTTATCTGTATTTTTAGGTTTTTTTTCAGTAATATTAATGAATTTATTAAGTAATGGTAAATGGCTTCCTACTATGCGAAGTGTGACGGTTACTACAGCTGTGCCTATGGGTAAAGTTTTATTTCCAATGGCTGTTCTACCTTTAACTATGAGTATACCGTTAAGCTTTATTTTGTATAAAAAGAACCCAAAATTTTTGCTATTAAGTTTAGGGGGTATGCTATTTTCTTTCTTACTTTTAAGTCTTCTATACCAAAGAGGTTTTATTTTAATGGGCTTAATTATTGTTATATTTTTTGTGAATCGATTTTTAAAAAGAATTGGCTATTTAAGGTTAGCTATGATAGTTTTTTTATTGATATTTTTACTTTCTATTATTCGTCCTGTTGCAAATGTGATTTCTTATTCTTTGAGTAGCTCAAAAGGTGAAATACAATTTGTAACTCAAATGAGAGGTACAGAGTCTTTAACGGAGCGAGTTAAAAAATTTTTCTTATATAGCCCTAATTTTGATAACATTGATGTTTGGCCGATTGCAATATCCAGTGTAGAAGAAAATGGACTACTTGGCGGTAAAACATTTTTAGCAATACCTGCAAGGTTTTTAACTACAAAAATACGACAAAATTTAAATTTAGTTACAGCAGCTGACTATTTAAATTCTTATTACTGGGGGTCAACATATTGGGATACAAGTTTTGGTTTTAATGTTACTTTACCGCAAGAACTTTATTTGAATTTGGGATGGGTCTCAATGGTTTTTGGATTGATACCTGGTATTATAACTGCATTGATTGATAGATGGTTATGGAAATTTACAAGACCAAATATTATAAATATCTATCTAGTAGGAGTTTCTTTTTCTACAGGTGGATTTATAGGAGAAACAGGAGGTACACTACAATGGGTTATAGCGTTGTTATTCATTGGTATAATAATGAACTATATTTCTGGAATTAAGATAAAAAGATATTAGTGCAGTTATTTTACTTTTTATAAAATTATATAAAATTATTAATAGAATAAATACGGAAATAAAAAACAAAACTCTCTTTTCATAAGGAGGATAAGAATGCCTAAAAGTGTAGTATTTTTACGTTCCAATCCCATAGCTCCTGACCCACGAGTAGAAAAAGCATCAAAAGCTTTATTTAGAAATGGTTACAAAGTTTATATAGTAGGATGGGATAGGGAAGGCAAATTTAAAAGTGAAAATTTAACTCACGCAGACATAATACGATTGTATATTCCAGCACGTTTTGGTTCAGGTATTAGAAATTTACCATACTTAATTAAGTGGAATATTAGATTGATGTTGTGGTTATTTAAACATCGCAAAAAATATGATTATATTCATGCATGTGATTTTGATACTATATTGCCTGCATTCGTCATGAAGGTATTTTTTGGGAAAAAAGTGGTCTATGATATATTTGATTTTTATTCTGATATGCTAAGAAGAGTACCTAATATAATTAAGAGAATTATAAAAAAAATAGATTTAAAAATTATTAGCAAGGTTGATGTTGTTATTATTGCCGACGAGAACAGAAAGTGTCAGATAAAAGGTAGCAGTCCTCGTAAGTTGATAGTGATATACAATTCGCCTGAAAGATTGAATAGCATAGACGATATTGAAATAGAAATTAATGATAATAAAGAGGTTATATTTCAAATATCTTATGTCGGATTGTTACAGGTAGAAAGAGGTCTTTTAGAAATGATTGAAATAGTAAAACGACATCCAGAGTGGAGACTGCATTTAGCTGGTTATGGTGGTGACGAAGATACGATAATATCTGTAATTAAAGATTGTAATAACATAAAGTTTTATGGGAGAGTTAGTTATAAAGACGCACTGAAAATTAACAAATTATCAGATGTAATGTTTGCTACATATGACCCAAAGATACCAAATCATGTTTTTTCGAGTGCTAATAAGTTATTCGAAGCTATGATGCTAGGAAAACCAATTATAGTTGCTAGGAATACGGGGATGGATAAGCTAGTACTAAAATATGACTTAGGAAGAGTGGTGGAATATGGTGATTTAAACGAACTGGAAAAAGTATTAACGGAGTTTTCGTTAATGAATGATAAAGATAAAAAGTTATTTGCTGAAAGGGTAAAGAAAATTTATAATGATTATTTTTCTTGGGATAAGATGGAGGAAAGATTAGTAAGTTTGTATAACAATTTATAAAAGATTTTAGTTATGGAAAACATGTGCGTATCCATATTTGTTGATTAAGGTATGAAAATCATAGTTAGGAGAATTGATCTTTTTACTCTTTCTTGTTTTAATTGTTATTATGGCTTTATTTTAGTGAATGATATCGAGACAAATACAAGATTGAGAATGTTAGCTTGGGATGTATTTTTTATTTGTGCTATGTTACTTTTTAGGTATAAAAAGTAGTCAATTTATGATAGAATTATTGTAGATATTAGGTGGTACATTATGAAAAAAATATTATTTATAGCTACAATTGAATCTCATATCTTAAATTTTCACATCCCTTTTATAGAATATTTTTACAACAAAGGCTATGAAGTACATGTGGCTGCAAAATTGGGTAATAGGCAAGACGAATTAAAAGATCTAAATGTTGTATGCCATGACGTTAATTTTTCCCGTTCTCCTTATTCTTTGAGTAATATAAGAGCACTAAATCAATTAATAAAAACAATGAGAGAGAATAAATTCTCACTGGTCCATGTACATACTCCTGTCGGGGCTTTTTTAGGAAGATTAGCAGCGAAAATTACAAATACCAAGCCTGTCCTTTATACAGCCCATGGATTTCATTTTTACAAAGGAGCTCCTTTGAAAAACTGGCTTATATATTACACAATGGAAAAAATAGCTGCTCATTGGACAGATGGATTTATAACTATGAATGAAGAAGATTTTAATATTGCAAAGAAGTTCAACCTGAGAAGAAAAGATGCAGTATTTTATGTACATGGTGTTGGTTTAGATATTGAAAAATACTCTATAAATGATGAAGAAAGAAGAAAAAAATTAAGGGAAGAATTAGGATTTTCAGATAATGATATTTTACTATTGACTGTAGCAGAAATAAATACTAATAAAAATCATAAGCAGATAATTGACACTATAAAAATATTAAAAGATTATAGTAGTATTTACTACCTCATTGTAGGTACTGGAGAAGAGGAAGAGAAATTAAAAAATTATGTTTTGCTTAATAATTTAGAAGAGAGAATTAAATTTTTAGGATATAGGAGGGATATTTCAGAAATTTTAAATGCCATTGATATTTTTATATTAACCTCTTTACGGGAAGGTCTTCCAAGAGCTATAATGGAAGCAATGGCAGCAGGTAAACCTATTATTGCCACAAATGTGAGAGGAAATAGAGATTTAGTTAGAGATGGTGTTAATGGATACTTGGTTCCTGTAAATGATATAGAAGCAACAGCTAAAGCAATTACAAAATTGGCCGAAAATACTACATTGAGAACCAAAATGGGAGAAGAGGGTAGAAGAATTATACAAGATTATGATATTAAAAAAGTTTTAAGAGAAATGGATGAAATATATAGCTTGTATTTGTAGCTAATAAGGATTTTTTGAGATGAAGTAAATGAATAATTTTGCTGAGGAATTAACGTATTGGTATTTTCGTTTAAATGGATTTTTCTTATTACAAAACTATGTATTGCATAACATTGGAGAAGAACGACAAAGAGGTACAGCAGATGCTGATTTATTGGCAATTAGGTTTCCGTATGTTTACGAAGAAATTGGAGGACATAGTAACGACTGGGATAGTGAAAAATTTTCAGAATGGGGATTTAATATTGAAAAAAATAATTTAGCTTTGATTGTAGAAGTGAAATCTGGGAAAATGTGGAGAGAAGTGAAATAGAGAAATCTTTTTCTCTTAAGAGACTTGAAACTGCACTTTACCGCTTTGGGATTTTCCCTCAAAAAGATGTTCAAGGTATTCATGAAAATCTGCTAAAACAAAAGTATGTGAATAAATCTTCTTGGATTATAGCTAAAGTATTAGTTACAGAAAATAAAATTGAAGGGGATTGGCTTAATCTAAGTCTTGATGAGATAGATAAATTTTTCCATAAACGGATTAAATCTTATTTACATCATAAATATGCTGATCGTATGTATTTTCCAAGTGCTCTTATTCAATATATAGCTTGGAAAATAAATAAACAAAACAATGGAGAATAATGACTACAAATAAATGTAATAAATACATTTGAATTGGATTTTACTAGAAAATAGTTAGGTGGTGTCTCTATGCATAATCATTTTCATAAATTCTTCAAATTAAGCAAATTCATTGTCTTCATTGTAGATTTATTATTAATTCATACAGGATTTATACTTGCTTATATTATTAAATTTGGTATAAGCCCCCCAATTGTAAATCTTCAGCCTTATTATGAATTAATTCCTGTAATCACATTGTCTGCTATTATTTTATTTCATGTTTATGGTTTATATACTATATCGCGAAGAACCTATGGAGATATAGTATTTTCTTTAATTCTTTCTTTACTTCTGTTACAGGTTATAACAGTAGCTTCAACATTTTTTATAAGACAGTTTGCATTTCCACGAAGTATATTTATTATAGCTTTTGGAGTTCAGCTCATAGTATTATCTGCCTGGAGATATTTAGTACAAAATGTAAGGAAATATGTGCATGGCGAGAAAAAGGTAATGATTGTAGGTGAAAAAGAAGTAGCAGAAAAATTGGCGAAGAAATTAATTTCGACTTCTAGAGGTTGGTTTGATATAAAGTACATAATAAGTCCACAAAGATATGAAGAGATTATCAATCACATTAGTGATGTAGACGCAATATACATATGTAGCGGTGTTGATGAAAACCTTAAGACTCGTCTTTTTTACGATTCAATGAAATTTAAGAAACATCTTTTTATCGTTCCCAATTTAAGAGATATTCTTTTAGTAAAATCGCAATTTGTTCAATTTGACGATGTCCCTGCTATAAGTGTGAATTATCCTTCTTTGACCAGTGAAGATAAGTTAATTAAAAGGCTTTTCGATATAGTTTTTTCATTTATTGGTATAGTAGTTACTTTGCCTCTAATGATCATAATTGCTATGTTTGTTAAAGCAACTTCACCCGGTCCAGTGATTTACAAGCAATTAAGAGTAACAGAAAAAGGTAAGAAGTTTAATGTATATAAATTTAGGACAATGGTCAAGGATGCTGAAAAGATGTCAGGACCTGTTTTAGCTACAGAGGATGATCCAAGGATTACAAAAGTGGGTAAGATATTAAGGGCAACTAGACTTGATGAACTACCACAGTTATTTAATGTTTTGAAAGGCGATATGAGCTTTGTAGGTCCCAGACCTGAAAGGCCATATTTTGTAGAACAATTTGAAAAGCAGTATCCTTCATACAAGTACAGGCATAATGTAAAGGCAGGAATAACAGGCCTTGCGCAGGTATTTGGAAAGTATACGACAGATGTGGATGACAAATTGAGATTGGACCTTATATATATCACAAATTATTCTTTGTGGCTTGATATTAAAATAATATTATTGACCTTAAAGACCATATTCATAAAAGAAGCATCTTCTGGTGTGAAAAGAGAGATGGAATTAGAGGAATTATTGAAGTCTTTGAATTATAATGTCTACAGTGAATTAGGAATCACAAAAATAGATAAGTAAGGAGATATATACGATGAAAGTTTTAGTCACAGGTGGTGCAGGTTTTATAGGCTCGAATATAGTAGACTTGCTGATTGAAAATGGATATGAAGTCGTAATAGTGGATAATCTTTCAACAGGAAAAGAAGAATTTATAAATAAAAAGGCTATTTTTTATAAGAAAGACATCACAGATGAGAACTTGTGTGAAATATTTGAAAAAGAAAAACCTGATTATGTAATACACCAGGCGGCTCAAATAGATGTGCAGAAATCAATTGATAATCCTGTATTTGATGCAAAAGTAAACGTACTGGGGACAGTAAATTTACTGGAGTGCTGCAGAAAAAGTGGTGTTAGAAAGATTGTATATGCTTCATCGGCAGCAGTATATGGAAACCCTGAGTATCTTCCTATTGATGAAGGACATAGAATAAATCCTATATCTTACTACGGCATATCAAAACATACAGTAGAGCATTACTTTGAGGTATACAGCCAATTGTATGGATTGAAATATACGATTTTGCGCTATGCAAATGTATATGGGATAAGACAGGACCCAAAAGGAGAAGGTGGAGTAATATCTATTTTTATAGATAAAATGGTTAAAGAGGAAAGGCCTATTATTTTTGGTGATGGAAATCAAACTCGGGATTTTGTTTATGTAAAAGATGTGGCTAAAGCCAATCTTCTAGCACTGGAGAGAGGCGATAATGAGGTTGTAAATATAAGCACGAATAAACCCACGAGTATAAATGAGCTTGTTGAAATGATGAATAAAATTATGGATACCTCTTTAGAGCCTATTTATACAGAGCCTCGAAAAGGAGATATAGTACATAGTTATCTTGATAATAAAAAAGCTTTGTATGTGCTCGGATGGAAACCAGAGTATAGTTTGGAAGAGGGATTAAGAGAGACGATTGAGTATTTATGGGGCGAGATATACTGAAAATGAGGTTGTAGTGACAGGGGAAAAATAAGCTCATCGAACTACTTGACATAGAAGATGTAATTGTTAGTTGATCCCGTAAAATGCTCTTTTAATTTCTTCAAAAGATAAAATGCAGAATGTAAAAAATATTGAATGAATTTAAAAAAGAGGGAATATTTCTAAAGAAATATCTGCTCTAACAGAAAGATAGATTATATTTTTTGAAATAATTAGTTGATTGATAAAATAATTAGGTTAATGTAAGTATTAATTTAAGGGAGTGGAGAAACACATAATGCATAAAAATAATCTTGATTCGTCTGATGTTTTTTTATCCTATGCTGATGATGAATTTGAAAATTATATTAATGAGGAAATGTTTAGAGCAATTGTTAATTTATATGCTTTAATTTCTGATAGAATAGTAATTGCAGATTCCTTTTTTATTAATAATAAAATTGTACATGACTTTTTTGAGAATACTCCAGATGGGCTTAAATATATTGAAAATGGGATTATTATTCCCTTGTTAAGAGATAGTATTGTAGGTTTTAATGAGCTTTATTCATATCTTTATGAGAGAAAAACAGTTAAAAGAGAACTTGACCATAAATATATTGAAAAGATCGATGAAGTTGCAAATAAAAGTTTTTTTAAATGGAGTGAAAATATTATCAGTAAAAATTTCACTAATAATATTTTAAACTTTTTTAGTAATGAAATTTATTTTGGAAAGTTTAAATTAAATGGAGAAAAGAAAAAAATATTAAATGATATAGAAATAGTAGTAAAAAATGGCGTATTATATAGACAGGATGTGATTAGTGCGATAAAGGAGAATAACAAGATTTCTCCTGATTTAAAAGATGAAATTATTAATGTTGTAGATATTTTATATAATTACAATATACCAGAGTATTATGGATTAACAGTGGCATATCCTGATTTTATACACGAAAAGAGCAAATTGATTAAAGAGATTTTTTTCAGATAACAACAGGTTAATTTCAAACATAATTTATTAAGAAAACAAGATAGTGAGATAAATACGTTAATTTTTGACTATGGATTATTATCAAGTTTAAATGCTGAACAAATAGTAGAAATTAGAAAAACATCAGAATATAAAAAGTATATTTCTATTATCAGAGAATTAAATACAAACTATAAATACGAGGAGTATATAAACTTGTTTTCAAAATACAATGATAAAATTAATAAACTAATTCCTTTATTAATTGATAAAGAAGTCTATTATGAAATATTGAAGCGAAAGAAATTATTAACAATAACCGAAAAGATATTTGAATACGTTGGCGACATCGTAAGTGTTTCTTTAGGACTATTAATAAACGATTTTGCTTTTTCAATTGGTACTACACTATTTTTAAGAGGGTTGTCTATGGCTTTCAAAAAATACCAATCAAAACAAGAAGAAGTTCTTGAAGATCTTAAGTTTAATGGCAAAGATAAATTAAAGAAAGTAGAAAGTGGAGTTGATATTTTTGAAAAATTAAGTAAAGATTTTAAGTTAAATATTTCAGAAGGGAAAATAAGTAAGGAAGGAGCATGATGGGAATTAAAACTTTATTTGAAAATAAATATTATAGGGTTTTTTTAAACAATGATATTCTTAGATTACACTGCTTAAAACCGGGAGCAGCAGTTATTCCCATAACGGAAGACAAAAAGATAATATTATTAGATATAAAAAGGGATACTTTAAATGCTAATACTATTGAAATTGTCAGGGGATTCAGTGAGGATGGAGAATCTCCAGAACAGACAGCTAAAAGAGAACTTTTAGAAGAAACTGGTTATTCGTGCGAGAGATTAATCTCATTAGGATATGTTTATCCAGATACTGGCTTAATAATAAATAAGGTGAAATTATTTCTTGGAATTAATGCTTACAAAGAAAGTGATAAGATTTCCTATGATGAAGGTATATCTAAATTACTTTTTAAGAATATTGAGGAAGTATATCAAATGGCGTTTAATGGGATAATCAATGATAGTTTTACAATTTGTTCACTTTTCCGCGCTATGAATTATATAGACTTTATAAGCAAATGACATAGGAAATGAAAGAAATAAATCTTAATGAAATACTAGGTCTCAAAATTAAAGGATATTAGTCGTTACTAAGAGCAGATTTAGAAAGGTCAACGATATAAGAGCTTATCATATTTGGCGTTGAATTAATTTTAACGACACCTATAGCAGTAATAACGGTTTGATAAAGTTGCCATGAAATTCTAAATTTGAATATGAATTTGTTTTTCTGAATTACAAAAAGTTGTGTCACAAATAGCACTATCTTTATATGAAACATATATTCCTAAAGATTTTGAGTGTGATGATGTGGAGAGCTGGACATTTATTGAAAGGCTTTATACTCTTTTAATCTGTTCAAAGGATAAGGCGCAGAATGTGAAAGAGATATTGAAGGAGTTGAAAGAGAAAAAAAGTGAGTATTTATAAGTATTTAAAATTATACCCTTATAAAGTAGAGTTTTTATTTATTTTAAACTTTTCTATGGCTGTGGAGGTGAATCTGTGTAAGTAATGAAATAATAAGTAAGGAAATAGAATTAAAAGTTTCAAAAATTAGAAATATAAGAAAATTATCGGAAACATTTTAAAATCAATTTTCTAAGCGGATATGAAAGACTTATATAATAAGGAGGATAAAAGTGGAAGAAGAAATTTCATTGAGAGAACTTATTGATATAATTTTAAAAAATAAAAAAATAATCATTGTCATTACTCTTGCTGCAACTTTAGTAGCAGCGGTTCTTAGTTTTTTTGTAATAAAACCTACCTATGAAGCAACTACAACTTTGTCAGTTACAGATGTAACGCCTACAACAGGCTTTTTTGGATCAAATACTACGGTTATTCTTCCAGGAAAAGATTCAAATCTTCCAACAGTACAAAGTGACAGTATAGAAAAAGACTTATCTTTGCTGTTGTCTTCTCTTTTGAAGTATCCTGATATGTCAGTGGAAACATTTAAAGAAGAGGTTACTAATCCTATTGTCCTTATGAATACTGTAAAGCAATTAGGATTAGATCCTCAGAAGTACACAGTAGAAAATTTAAAAAAGCAAATTTCAGTTTCTGTCGTTAATAATACCAATCTTATAACAGTAACTGTAAAAGAAAATAATCCAAAGCTTGCGGCAAAAATTGCAGATACAATAGCCCAAAATTTTCGGACTTATATCATTGAGAGGAATAACAGGCAGACAGATAAATTAATCGAAACTTTGAACAAACTTATAACTCTCCAAAATGACAAAATAAAAGAGGCAACAGCGGAACTTAATAAAGTTCAAACAAATTCTCAAGACAAGCTTTTAATTGAGCAGAAACAAAAACAGTTGGATTTACTGAAAAACACAAGAGATATAATGTTAGAAAAATATAATATGCTGGAATTGGTTAAAGAATCGGAACTTGGTAACCAGAGCATTCTTATAACTAGCAAAGCTTTAATACCTGATAAACCAGTAGCACCTAGAAAATCATTGAATATAATTATAGCATTTATATTAGGTCTTATGGTCAGTATTTTTATAGTGTTTTTTATGGAATATTGGAAAAATACAGAGCCAAAAAGAGCTGTAGAGAGTAAAGAATAATAAAAAATTATAGTTTAAGTGGAGAGGGGCATCCCTCTTTTATTTTTGTCAAAATATATCGAAACATTTTTAATTTTTGTGTTGGTTTTTGAGAAATAAAATGGTAAAATATAGATAGATAAAAATATATTTTCACTTTTAAAAGGTTTTGATTTTAAGATATTAAAGGATAGAGATATATATCTAATGAATGACATAAAAAGGGCATAGATAATGTTTTTGAAAATTATAATTCTTTAAGTAGAGAACGTAAGATAACGAGGAGTACCTTTGAAGAAAAAACTAAAGGTATTTAGAATGCTTGTAGAAAAAATACTTGATTCAATATATACAACATGAGAGGAGGGTTTAATGTAGTATGGATGATAACTACAATGTCAAATACGAGATAAAAAAGGATTGGTGGTTAATTGGCATTATCATATTGATATGGATTTTTACATTTGTCATTTTGGGACGTTTACCGGATAAAATTCCAATGCATTGGAATATTTCAGGTCAAGTAGACAGTTTTGGCCCAAAACATGATATATTTATTTTGCCTTCTATCATTACAATAATATATTTTGTGATGCTATTTATACCGCTTATTGACCCTAAAAGAGCCAATTATGGCAAATTTGCTGGAGCTTATAGGGTAGTGAGGGCAGTTGTAGTAATTATTTTTGTGGCAGTATATTTTGCTTCTACGTATTCTGCATTGGGTTATAGAATTGATGTAAATAGAATGGGCAATCTTATTATTCCTTTTATGTTGATTGGTTTTGGGAGTGTTATGGGAAAACTTCGGCATAATTATTTTGTAGGTATAAGAACTCCCTGGACGTTAGCAGATGAAGAGGTATGGAATAATACACATCAGCTAGCTGGAAAACTATGGCTCATTGCAGGTATTATTGGCTTATTTGCTTCCTTTTTTGGAGGCATATGGGTGACTGTTTTTATGTTTGTGCTTTTAATTACTGCTGTTATAGTACCGATTGTACATTCTTATATAATTTTTAAAAACAAAGGAAAGTAGAGGATGGATGAGATTGCATTAAAGTTTTTTATGATATGGTTATAAGGGTAAGGGGACATAGGGACTTGTCTTATGAAATTGAGATAAATAGAATTATTATAGGGATAGGTGTGATAGGCTATGTTAATACAATGTACAAAAAAGTTGGGCAAAGTTTGTAAAGAAACTAAAATAAGTTGATATAAAAATGGAACTTCTATTTAGTATTATTATTATAATTAAAATACATATTTAGGTGGGAAATCTAATGAATATAAAAATAAGAGAAGCAGAATTGAATGATTATAAATCTATAAGTACTCTTGTTAAAGAAGTACATAGTCTACATGTTAAAAATAGGCCGGATGTGTATGTAGATGTGGAGAACCCATTTACGGAAGAAAGATTTAAAGAGATATTAAATGACGAGAAGACGAGGATTTTTGTCGTAGAAGATAGTAATAATGAAATAATAGCTTACAGCATTATAGAAGTAATGACTACGAGGAATATTCCAATTCTTAAAGAGAGAAAATTTGTCTATATAGATGATTTATGTGTTAGTTCGAATCATAGAAGAGAAGGTATAGGGAAAAAGCTATTTGGATATATTGTTGATTATGCAAAAAATTCGGGTTATGATGCACTTGAATTAACTGTATGGGAATTTAACAGCGATGCGATAAAATTTTATGAAAGTTTGGGTATGGCAACAAGAAATAGAAGAATGGAATTGAAGATTTAGTAAAAATCTTTAAATTATTTTATGCCTTTTCATTAATTTTTGAAGAAAATGAAGATATAAAAGTTGAATTTGAAGTGAAAACTTTAAGAGAATATATGGATATGGAACCTTTTAGAAGGACTCAGATGGAGTTTGTCAAAGAGTGGATAGAAAATGTTTTGTAGGGAGATTATGACAAAAAGCATATTGGAAATAATTAATAATAAAATAAAAGAGCTTCAAAAAAATTTAATATTGCTGAAATCAGTGGCACAAGATGTTAATGAAGAAAATATAAAGGCAGATATGATTAAATATTGGGGAATAGAAAGAGGAATTCAAATATCAATTGAGTGTGTTATTGATATTGCCAATATTATAATATCTGCTCTTGGTACTGAAAATCAGATACATACAAAGAGAGTATTTTAGCATTGAGTAAAGTTGGTGTTTTGCCGCAAACATTTGCAAGAGGTGTATCAAGCATGGTTTCTTTCAGGAATATACTTGTATATGATTATATGAAAGTTGAGGAAAGAATGATTGTTGATATATTGAAAAATCATTTGGATGACTTTGTCAAGTATATAGATTATATTAACAAGTGGATTGATGAAAATTATTGAAAGTAAAATAATAGGGCAATAAATAAATGATATGAGAAAATTAATGAAAAAACTGATATGGATCCAATATCTTTAGAGGACATAACAAAAAAAGTAGATGATGTTAGAGGGAAGAGGTATTAAAATAAATGATTGTAGAGATGAAAAGGATAATATGATACTTGTGGAAGCTGTTTATGGAAATGAAAATTATATAATAACTGATGACGATGTTCTGCTGATTTTAAATTCTTATAGATGGATAAAAATTGTTATTTTAAGGGATTTTTTAAATGAAATTTATGATTTATAAAGGGCATAAAGTAGCTGTTTATGCGTGTATTGGTAGTCAAATAATACATTTTATGTATTATTGAAAATGATCATGTATAAGGTGTGATAGGCTATGTTAATACAATGTACAAAAAAGTTGTTAGATGTGCTGGAGAGAAAACCCATTCCATATGAAGAAGAAAATTTATTATTTTGCTGGCATGCGAATTTTATTACATTAAATCGGAAAAAAACTGTAGTCCTTGTAAATGATAAAAACAGGTATGTGGTTGTTTTATATGGACTTAAAACAAATGACTTTAAAAGGCTTGATGAAATTATTTTAAATGCTATTCGCCTGACGTTATTGGATGAATGTATTGATGAAGATATTGTAGATGAGTATTTAAGACAGTCTGGAGAAATTGTATATGGGAAAACGAAAAATAGTAGTTATGTAGGAAAATTAAATACAGCTTGTAATATAGTGCCTTACTATGAAGAGTTGCTTTTAGGGGATACAATTTATCAAACTTTTGTGAGCAAAATAGCAAGTCGCTATTTGGTAGGCAAACAGGAAGGAGAAGGTTATATATCTCCAAGCGAAGAAATGTTTAAAGATTTAGGAATTTTTGCAAAAAGACCCATTTTTAAATGCAAGGCAGTAGAGTTAAAAGTGACACTTAAAATGGAGAATCATAATATTTGGCGTAGAATCGTTGTTCCTTTAAATACTACATTTACACAGTTTCACAAAGTACTTCAGGCTGCTTTTGGCTGGCTGGATTATCATCTTTATGAATTTTTCATTTACGGGGATGAGATGCAGGATATCTCATTTATTAATCATCCTTCTTACAATAAAGCAAGGTATAAACCAGTTGTAAATTTGGTCGGCGATGAAGAAGCTTTTGATTACCCAAACGATGATGATATAGAAATGAGATTAGAAAAGGGAATAAAGTTATCAGAGTATATTCCACAGTGCAAAAGGTTGTTATATGTTTATGACTTTGGAGATAATTGGCGGCATTATATCGAAGTAGAGAGAGTGATAGAGGATTATGATAAAAATTATGCTATTTGTGTTGATGGAGAAGGAAATGCCCCGCCTGAAGATGTAGGCGGTGAATATGGCTATGATAAATTTTTGGAAATAATTTCTGACAAAAATAATCCAGAGTATGAGAGCACTCTGGCTTGGGGCGAGTATCAAGGATATAAGGATTTTAATATTAGGGAAGTAAACAAAAATATTAAATTTGTGTATGATTCTTTTTTGCTATGAAAGGTTTAATGTTATTATCAACTCTATGATAGTAATGAACTATCAAAGCTCTATAAAAAGATCTGTCAGAAAAGAATTACTTTAATAGTTGAACACATCTTTTAAGTCTATTACAAGGTCTTCAAAAATAGAGACTTTAATTTTATCTTCTTCAGTGTATATGTTTGGTCTGCCGTATCTACCATTTTCCTGAAGCAGGAATACTGTTACCAATTTTATTTCTGGTTCTACTATCCAGTATTCTTTTACTCCATGTTTTTCATATAAGTTAAATTTTTCTACTTTATCTATCCTTGCAGTGGAAGGAGAAGTAATTTCAACAATCAAATCAGGAGCACCTTTGCACCCTTCATCATCTAATTTTGATTTATCACAGACTACTATAATGTCAGGTTCTACAACGGTTTTTATTTCTTTAACGCTTTTTTCATCACCTGATGGTAGTCTTACTCCAAGGCGAAAATAAACTTCACATTTTTTATCTTTCAGGTAATTAGAAAATTGATAGACTATTGCTCCAGAAATTTTTTGATGTATTCTTAGTGGAACAGTGTGCAAGTAAACCTGTCCGTCAATTATTTCTATTTTATGCTCACCTGGCCAGTTCAGATAATCCTCATATGTATAAACTTCTTTTCTTTCTGTTAAAGACATAATTGACACTCCTTAGAATTTTTTTAGATAGCGCAATTCCATGTTTTCAAAGATAAGTCTTTTTGATTCTATTATATTATACGTATGTTAAACATACAAACTATATTTTACTGTCCAGTTTGTAAAGAACAATACTTTAAAAGTTGCTGTGTTAACCTTGTCGAAATATGACGGAATTTTCTTAATATTTCAATTGGATTTTGGTTTATAAGATGGTAAAATTAAATTAAAACGAGAAATTTTTGTTATAATGTGTTTTTAAATGGGGGAGAAATAATGAGGATAAGAGATTGTAATTACTTGGAGGAATGTGATAGATATTTTGAGGATGTGCTTAGCCTGTCAAAAAATAAGGAAATTTTAGGATATATTGAATTGGATGCAGATGAGATTGATCATATGGCCGGTCTAATTTCTAAAGAACTTGTAAAACCAGATTTTAATATTTCTGAATCACTTGCTATATCAGTTTTTCTCGTATGGGTGGGTATTTTATACTATCAGGAAGGAAATTTTTGGACGCCTGTGTATAAGATGTTACGATTGCCATCCCAACAGGTATCGTGGCAAAGACGATTGGGAGAAATTTTTTTAAAAACAGTTAAGAAATATAGACTACTAGATTTCAAAGATGAGCTACGTTATATTATGCCAATTTTAGCTCATGGATGTGTTCCTAATTTTTATCTTCATGACTACTTTTCAAATGTTATTTTTAGAATATATGAAGATAGGCAGGAATTAGAGTTATCCATAACTTTGGATGAAGTAAGGCATATAGTATCTGCTTGGAGAAAAGAATATCAATTATATATGGCAAAAGAAAAGAAGCTAAAAGAGTTAGATAAAAAAGAAAAAGAATTACAAATTGCATTTGATGTGTTAAAAAATAAAAATAGATTGCTAAGGCTTAGAGAATTGCTAAAGGGACTTAAGAGAGTTCCAGAACTAAAAGTGCTTTTATCTAAGCCAGAGGGATGGTTGAATAAATCAAGGGAAGAAAAAGAAAAATTAAATACCCAATTAAATGAGATTCGCGATGTCTTGGAGAAAAAAGAAATTTTTGAAGAAAAATACGAAGAAGTAGAAAAGCGAATAAGAGACATTGCTTACTCTTTTTTGAGCTATTGGAGTGATGATTTAGCAGAGGTTATATTACAACTTTCCATTGATGAAATTGAAAACAATTTCACAACTTACTGGAATTTTAAAAAAAGATACGGAGGCTTATTTGGAGTGTTAATGAGATTTATCATGCCAGCTGGATATTATAAGATGCTGAATAGTGGGAGCAGGTTGAAAGCTAACTTAGAAAAATTGCCATTGAAAGAGAATTTATTGGAAAATTATTCTTTTGAAATAATAAGGTACATAAAAGAATTACAGGAATTATTACGTAGACGCAAAAATTTAATGAAGGAGATTGAGGAAGAAGCCGCGGCAACGACTTATGAAGAGATTTCCAAGGGAATTTTAGAGGACATAGAAAAAAGGTTAATTGAAATTGAGAGGGAAATCAATTTTTATGAACAGAATTTGAAAATAGTAGGAAAAGGTGATGTGGAAGAAGGACTAAAAATATTAGAAGAACAGAGAAGATTGCGCTTAGAAATAAAAGAAGTTAAAAAAGAAATCGCAAGTAAGTATTCTTTAAAAATTTTATGGCAGAATTTATCATTAATTTGGAAGTACGCAGATGAAGAGAAAGTAAAAAATCTGCTTACTGAAGTACAGGATAAAAAGAAAGAATATACTGATGGACTGGGGAAGTTGAATAATCCCTTGTATTTTTTGAATGAATCTACGCGCCTTTTTATATTTCAAGGAGGGGAGATTGCTGAGGACTTTGTTTTCCAATCTTTAGTATATGTGGGGATGTTAGAGCGAGGAGAGGAAGCAGAGGATGTTCGTTTGCCTAAGAGGATTAAAAATGAAATGAAGAGATGGTGGGAAGAAGAAGGGAAAGAGAAGTTAACTGTAGAAAGAGAAAAAAACAGACGGACAAGGGATGAAAAGGATTTAATATTGCGCAAGCCTTTTATAAAACTGGATACTGTTGAAAGAGTTATAAAAGTAGAGATGCCAAAGCAAATTTTAAGTAATGGAAACCATCTAGTATTTAGAATTAAAGAGGATAATATGGAAGTTAAGGATATAAAAGTAACGATTAAAAAATTTGGCAATGAATATCAAACAGAAATAATATCGGAGGTTTTAGAAAAGCCAAGAGAATTTTACCATTTTGAGCTTAGACAGAAAGATAAAGTAGTTGAATGGGATATAACGGGAATCTGGCATAATAGATGTTTGCTTTTTTCAGTAGAAAAGAAGTTATTAGAAAGTTTATATCTTCCGGAAGAGGGAGTTTACATAGTTACCGCTTATGGAAGCAAGATAAGTCCTTCTTTAGCAGTTAGAGAAAGGGGAAGGCTAATAGGTGAATGGTCTGATTATGAATATATTTATGTTGATTTGAGTGATATTGAGATGTTTTCCATAGAAGTAGAAGGGGAGGAGTTCGTTTTTAGAAAACCTTTCAGTTTAAGACCTCAATTAATTGGTGGAGATATAGTAGAAGAGGCAAGTGCTTGGGGGAAATCGGTTTATAATGGAAAATTACCACACCTAGTATTTTCAATAAATTCAATAGAAGATATAGAGTTTTATGGCATAAAGATGGAAGTTTCAGGAAGCAGTATTTTTAAGCCTCTAAAGGAAATTAGTAATATTATAAAAGGAGAGGATATTGTAGTTATTCCTTTAGATCTGCTTGCTTCAGGACTTTATGGAATGTATAAGGTGGCATTAGTTTATAAACAAGATATTATTTGGAGTGAAGAATTTGCACTTGTGCCAGATTTACAGTTGGAATTTGATAGGTATTTGTATCCGCCCGCTGAGAAAGGGAAAAGAAATTTTGGGAAAATTATATTGACTTCAAAATATGAGTTTGAAGTTAGGGAAGGTGAAGTTATAGAGAGTAGTTTTCATAAAAATATTGTAAAATTTGATACGAAATGTGATAGTGTTGAAATTATATTGACATATTTTTTAGAGGAAAAAGAGTTTAATATCAAACTTACAATAAATATTCCCAAAATTTACTGGCGACTAAGGGATGGTATTGAATGGTCGAGTGAGATAGAAGAGATTTGGTATGAAGATATAGGAGAACTGGAGGTTAAATTGCCTCACTTTTTACAGGGGATAGGAGCAAAACTTGTATTATCTTCAAATGGTTCAGCTATTATGCCCAAAAAAGCAAAAGATAATATTGTATTTAATTTGAGGCAGCTCAGCGATATCCTCTATGACATCAGAGAAAAAGACAAAAATCCAGTTTGGGATTTGATTTTATCCTTTGAGAATAACGACATGTTTTTATTGACAAGAATAAGAGTTCACTGGGAAGTTGTAAATCTTAGAATAGAACAAAAAAGAGAAAATGATAAAAGAAGGGTATTTATTCAATGGGAGGAGTTGGGCAAAGTTTCTGGTAGGGTTGTAAGGTTGTGGTATCTAGACGATGAAGCCATAGAGAAAGTTGAAAGGAAAATTTCTGATGGTGAAAATGAAATAGAATTTATTGAGGATTTAGAGAGATTGCCATTAGGGAAATATAGATTGGAATTTAATATAGAAGATCCATGGTTTGATGAAGAAATTTCTTTGCCAAAAGAAGGGGAGAGAAATTGCTTTGATATTATAATCGGAGATAGAGAAGAGATCATAGAAGTATTGCAACAAAAAGGCCTAGATATTATTGAGTATGAAGTGGACGGCAGGAAAGTATTACTTGAAAGATATTACTGGATCCAGGATATTAAAGTGCTTATGAGTTTTGTAGAAGGGATAGAATTTGAAGGTTATGTATGTACTTTTAATGATAATGGTGAAGTTATTGAGCTTAAGTATAACCCCTGTAAGTTTTATTTTGGAATGAATCCAGATTATTTCAATAGATTACCTTATTTGATAGATAAAGACAATGATGGTTTTACGTACTGCAGAAGATGTAAGGTTATTTTTTCTGAAACTGATGGACATAGGGAATGCGGCGAAGAAGTTATACTGCCAGAGTATATATTTGTTAGAATAAGGAGAGGAGAAAATGGCAAGATTAGATCCGATTAAAACCACAAATACTGTTGTTAGTAGATATTTAGACTATCTTGCTACTACTTTTTCTTTTAATGATGATAACTTAAAGGAACAGTTTAAAAAAGAGCTTGAAGAATTTGAGGGATTTGTAAAAGGTCCAATTTTAGAAGCTACTCCTCCTTTTGAAAGTGGTAGATCTATAAATAATTTGATAGAAGAAGGTATTTTATCTCGGGAATTTTATAGGCTTTCTACTGGTGAATTGCCTTTAGAGCGTAATTTATATGTGCATCAGGAAATTGCAATTAGAAAACTTGTCAGTAACAGGAGAAATTTGATTATTGCGACAGGTACAGGTAGTGGAAAGACAGAGTCTTTTTTGATTCCTATTTTAAATTATTTGTTCAGGCAAAAAGAAGAAGGGAAGTTAACTCCAGGAGTTAGAGCTTTGCTTTTATATCCAATGAATGCCCTGGCGAATGACCAACTTAAAAGATTACGTGGGTTATTAAAGAACTATCCTTATATTACTTTTGGCAGTTATACGGGTGAAACGGAGTATGAAGAGAAGAAGGCTGTAGAAAGATTTAAGAAGATGAATCCGGGCGATGAACCGCTGTCCAATGAGATACTGTCAAGAGAAAGAATGCACAAATCTCCTCCCCATATTCTCCTTACAAATTATGCTATGCTTGAGTACTTATTGCTGCGGCCTGAAGATAATGTATTTTTCGATGGGGAATATGCAAAAGATTGGAAATTTATTGTTATTGATGAAATACATATTTATACAGGTGCAAAAGGGATTGAGCTTGCTATTCTTTTAAGAAGGTTAAAAGATAGGATAGTAAAAAGTAGGAAAGGGATTTTACAATGTATAGGTACGAGTGCTACTTTGGTTGGAAATACCGATAAAGATTTCAAAAAGGTTACAGAATTTGCTCGGAAGCTTTTTGATGAAAAATTTGAGTGGGTTGAAAATGATCCTATGCGTCATGATGTGGTAATAGGCAAAAAGAAAAGTTTGGTAATTTCGAAGGAAAGCTGGGGAAAACCTAAAAGCCTTTTATATCAAAAATGGGCTGATATTATTGATGAAGGAGAAAAAGATAAGATTTCTTTATTAGTAAAAGAAGGAAAGAATTTTGGCATACCTACCGACGTTTTAAAAAATGCACTAAATAATTGTAACGGCAAGTGGGAAAAATTTCTGTATTTGATTCTTCAAAAGGATGAAAGACTTATAACTTTGCAAAATATGCTGGAAAATAGACCGTGCTATTTATCACAAGCTGCAGAAGAATTGTTTGGGCGGAAGAAAATAGAGAGCAATATTTGGCTGCACTGGTGCATTTGGCTAATAATGCTAGAATGGGAATTAATGAACAGCCTTTACTGCCAGCTAGGTATCATTTGTTTGTAAGAGCTTTAGAAGGAGGATTTATTTCTTTATTTCCGAATAAGCGTATTTTCTTAAAAAGGAGGGAATGGGTGTCAGACAATAAGGGAAAGCATTATAGGGTTTTTGAGATTGCTACTTGTTCTAGATGTAATTCTATATATTTGGTTGGAGAATTAAAATTAAAAGATGGAAAGAAATTTTTATACCAACCTGGCAGCCGTTATTATGAGAATGAAGCAAATTTAGAATATTTTTTACTTCTCGAAGATAAGGATCCAGTACCAGATAATGAAGATGAAATTGTTCTTGCAGGAGGAGAAAGTGAAATTGCGCCTAAAGAGGAAGAATGGATTCTCTGTGGAAAATGTGGTGCTATTAGGCCTGCTGATGAAATAGGAAGTCTTTGTAATTGTGGTGATGAATATAAGGTTCGTGTGATAAAAAGTTCTAGCAAAAATGGCATGTTGCATAAATGTCCTGCTTGTGGTTCTATTAATACTACAGGATCTATTGCCAGACGTTTTCTTTTGGGGCATGATGCTGCAACAAGTGTTTTAGCGACAGCTTTATATCAGCAAATACCTGATAGAAAAGAAGAAGAAAAAGTAAAAGAAGCAGATGATGAATGGAGTACAATTGATAGTAATGAAAACTTTTCTGTAATAACAAATAATCGGAGGATGCTAATTTTTTCTGATAGTAGACAGGATGCTGCATTTTTCGCTACTTATCTACAATCTTCATATGATCAAATTTTCCAGAGGCGTTTAATTATAATGACTTTGGAAAAGTATAAAGAAAAAGTGATTAAAAATGAATGGCGCGTAGAGGATCTAGTAGAATATGTAAAGAAAATGCTAAAAGAATTAAGTATTTTTCCTGAACTGAGTTTACAGCAACTAGAAGAAAAGGCATGGAAATGGGTATTGTATGAGTTTTTGGGGAGAGGTGGAGAAACAAATTTAGAGTCTTTGGGACTTTTAGGTTTTGAACCTGTATTACCTGAAAATTGGCGTCCTCCAAAAGCATTAACTGAAGGATATATGAATTTGACAGAAAGAGAAGCTACAGAACTTATTATGGTTCTGTTAGATAGTATGCGGAAGAATGGGGCTGTGTTATTTCCCGATAGTGTGAGTCCGCAGGATGAATTTTTTAAGCCTTTAAATAGAGAGTTTTATTTTAAGATGGAAGCAAAAGAGCCTAATAAATATAATTGGATTCCCTCTTCCAGAGGGAAAAGCAATTCGCGTTTAGATTTTATTAGGCGTCTTGCTGCTTCTAAAGGACAAGAAGTAGATGTTGAAAGATTAAAGACTTTTTTGGCAGAAATATGGAATAATTTAGTTATTTCACGCAATTCACCATTTAGAAAGCATTTTTCAGGAAACCCTATGGAAGGATTTCAGCTAAATTTAAATTATTGGAGAATAGTTCCAGGAGTTATTGATAAATCTGTAAAGTGGTATAAGTGCAGTAAGTGCAACAGGCTTTCACTTCACAATGTAGGAGGAATTTGCCCCAATTATCGCTGTGATGGGCATTTAGTGGAATGTAATCCTGATGATGAGTTAAAAGACCATCATTACAGGAAGCTTTATTTAGATATTTTACCTTTGACATTAAAGACGAGTGAACACACTGCTCAGCTTACTACTGAAGAAGCAGGAAATGTCCAAAAGAGGTTTTATGAAGGAGAAATAAATGTTCTGAGCTGTTCTACTACTTTTGAATTAGGGGTAGATGTTGGGGAACTGGAAACAGTGTTTATGCGAAATGTTCCTCCTACTCCTGCCAATTATATTCAGAGGGCGGGGCGAGCAGGTAGAAGGACAAGTTCAACTGCTTTTGTACTTACTTTTGCGCAGAGGCGTTCTCACGATTTTACTTATTTTGTTAATCCTTTAGATATTGTAAATGGTAAAATCCAAACTCCGCATATTGAAATAACAAATGAGAAAATTGTAAAAAGACATGTTTATGCAGTAGCTTTGGCTTTATTCTGGAGGAATAATCCAGAATATTTTGGGAAAGTTAAAGAATTTTTCAGGAATAATGATTCAACTTCTGAAATTATAAGAAGTTTTCTTAGCGGGCGACCAGATGAATTAAAAGAAAGCCTTATGAGAATTGTGCCAGTAAATATGCATAAAGAGATTGGCATTGAAGATTGGAGCTGGGTGGAAGGATTGACAGGAAAAGAAGGAGTTTTAAGAAAAGCAGAGAACAGACTCAAGAAGGATATAGAAGAATTAGCAATAATAGAAAAACAATACAGCCAAGAGAAGAAGTATAATAAGGCTGATTTTATAAGGCGCGTGATTAATACTTTAGAGGGGCGCTATGTAATAGATTTTCTTTCTCAATCCAATGTTATACCAAAATATGGATTTCCTGTTGATGTAGTAGAGCTAGAGATACACCATCACGGGGAAGAAGCTAAGGGACTGGAACTTACAAGAGACTTAAAGATAGCTTTGTCTGAGTATGCCCCCGAAAGCCAAGTAGTAGCTGGTGGTAAGTTGTGGACAAGTCAATATATTAAAAAATTACCTGATAGAGAACCTATAAAATATAATTACGCGATTTGTGATTATTGTGGGCGTTATTACAGTGATATAGCAGAGAAGGAGACAAAATTTGATTTTTGCCCTTCATGTGGTAATAAAATTCGGCGCAGTGGCACATTTATAACGCCTGAATTTGGATTTATGGCTGGTCCTCCTCAAAAGCCGGGTTTAATAAGGCCAGAAAAAACTTATACTACGCGTAAATATTTCGCACAAGAAGAAAAGGTAGAAAAAGTATTGTCCATAAATTTAAGTGGAATAGCTATAGAGATAGAAGCCGGTAATGGGAAGTTGGCTGTTGTAAATAATGGTAAAGGAGCCGGGTTTGTCGTTTGTGAAAGCTGTGGATATGCAAAAGTTTATGATGGGAAGCCTATAGTTGAGCATAAGACGAGAATTGGCAAAGATTGTAAAGGAACTTTTTCCCGTTATTCTCTGGGGTATGAATTTTCAACTGACATACTTTCTTTAAAATTTATAGGATATAGTGACGAAAGAGAGGGATTCTGGGAATCGCTGCTTTATGGGTTGATAGAGGGAGCATGTAAAGCTCTAGAAATTGATAGGCAGGACGTTGATGGTACGTTATATTCTTATGCAGGGGATCCAAGAAGACCTGCTATAGTATTGTTTGATGATGTACCCGGTGGAGCAGGACAGGTTAAAAGAATTGCAGAAGAAGAAAATTTCATAAAAGTTCTTAAAAAAACATTAGAAGTAGTTTCAAGTTGCGAATGCGGAGGCAAGGAAGGAGATGCAAGCTGTTATGGTTGTTTAAGAAATTATACAAATCAGTACTGTCATGATATATTGAAGAGGAAGTATGTAATAGAGTTTGTTTCTGAGCTTTTGAAGGATATGATGTAAAAGAGTTTTGATTTGATATGAAAGTATTATTTTTAGTCTTTCTATTAAAAATTTTTAATATTAAATCAAAATTTTTTAGAACATGGACATTCTTTATTCACCACTATTCAATCCATTGTATCGCCTCTGCTCCCTGGTGTCAAGTGTCAATTCTCAAATTAAATCTCCAAAGATTTTCAAATTATAATGGCATTTTTTAAGTGCATAAAAGTATTTTTTCTCAAATTATTACAGCCTGATTAAAAATTTTTTTCACTTTTTAAGAGCATTACCGCTAAAATATGTTAATATCTGTTATTGGCAATTTGAATTAATTGATGTATAATAAAAAATGAGAGTAGCGAAAGCTACTACTCTCATAAACTGATTTCATTTTGTGCCTGGTATATTACTTCTTCATCTATTTCTCTTAGCTTTTTAGAATACGCATAGAGTAAAGAAGCTGT
>NZ_FQUR01000026.1 GCF_900129115.1 Thermoanaerobacter uzonensis DSM 18761
CGGCATTAAAGGCATTGGAATGCGGATGTGGCAAGAGAGAGTGCGAATGGTGCGGGAAGATATGGGAGTTAATGGATGTAGTAGACGAATATATACCGACACCGGAGAGAGACATAGACAAGCCATTTTTGATGCCAGTAGAGGACGTATTTACGATAACAGGTAGAGGGACTGTTGCGACAGGGAGAGTAGAGAGAGGTAAGATAAAGGTAGGAGACGAAGTAGAGATAATAGGATTAACGACAGAATCGAGGAAGACAGTAGTAACAGGGGTAGAGATGTTCAGGAAGACGATGGATGAAGCGCAAGCAGGTGACAACATAGGGGTATTATTAAGAGGAGTACAGAGGGACGAAGTAGAGAGAGGGCAAGTATTAGCGAAGCCAGGGACGATAAAGCCGCACACGAAATTTGAGGCGCAAGTTTACGTATTGACGAAAGAAGAGGGAGGAAGGCACACACCATTTTTCAATGGATACAGGCCACAATTTTACTTTAGGACGACAGACGTGACAGGGGTAATAAACTTACCGGATGGAGTAGAGATGGTGATGCCAGGGGACCATGTAACGATAAAAGTAGAGTTAATAACACCGATAGCGATGGAAGAAGGTTTGAAGTTTGCTATAAGAGAAGGCGGCCGTACAGTAGGTGCTGGCGTCGTGTCAGCTATCATAGAATAGCATCATATTTTTGTGCTAATAGCAGCGGCTATTAGCACAAAAATATTGATATGTCAAGTCTTGCAATGAGTTAGAACTTGAGATAAAATATTAAAGCTGGTTTGTAGGTAAGATTTTTTTTTGACAATAAAACGCCTGGATATGTGGATATAGAAAAGTGTTGAGGATTGATAGAAGGAGGGAAAGTAAAATGCCCAAGCAAAAAATTCGCATACGTTTGAAGGCTTTTGACCATGCTATTTTAGATCAATCGGCTCAAAAGATAGTGGAGACTGCAAAGAGGACGGGTGCTGAGGTTTCCGGGCCTATTCCATTGCCAACAGAAAAAGATATTATAACCATTTTGAGAGCTCCTCACAAATATAAAGATTCAAGAGAGCAATTTGAGATAAGAACTCATAAGAGATTAATTGATATTTTGAACCCAACACCTAAGACAGTAGATGCTCTTATGAGATTAGATTTACCATCTGGTGTAGATATTGAAATAAAACTGTAAAAGGCAGCAAGTGAAAAAGCAAGAAAATAAAAAAGAAATTAAGACGCAAAAGCGTCCGCTGATTTCAGGAGGTGGATAGAATAATGAAGAAAGGTATTTTAGGTAGAAAGCATGGGATGACACAAATATTTGATGAAAAGGGTGAAGTCATTCCAGTAACAGTGATTGAAGCTGGTCCTTGTGTTGTTGTTCAGAAAAAAACCGTTGAGGCTGATGGATACAATGCTATTCAAGTGGGTTTTGGAGATGTTAAAGAGAAAAGACTTACAAAACCTTTAATAGGGCATTTTAAAAAAGCAGGAGTGCCTTTTAAAAGGTATTTAAGGGAGTTTAGGCTAGATGACATAAGTGGATATGAAGTAGGGAGCGAAATAAAGGTAGATATTTTTAAACCAGGAGA
Source organism: Thermoanaerobacter uzonensis DSM 18761 (assembly GCF_900129115.1). Classification (NCBI taxonomy): domain Bacteria; kingdom Bacillati; phylum Bacillota; class Clostridia; order Thermoanaerobacterales; family Thermoanaerobacteraceae; genus Thermoanaerobacter; species Thermoanaerobacter uzonensis. The sequence continues at coordinate 1,583 of NZ_FQUR01000026.1, forward strand.
TAAAGTAGATGTAACAGGTATTTCAAAAGGTAAAGGCTTTGCAGGTGTTGTAAAAAGATATGGGGCTAATAGAGGACCTATGTCTCACGGTTCCAAATATCATAGAAGAGTGGGTTCGATGGGTGCTACCACAGACCCAGGAAGAACTTTTAAAGGAAAAATTATGCCTGGGCATATGGGACATGAAAGAGTGACTATACAAAACCTCGAAGTTGTAAAAGTTGACCCTGAATTAAACTTATTGTTAGTAAAAGGATCAGTGCCAGGACCTAAAGGTTCCTTGCTCATTATAAAAGATTCTGTAAAGAGCAAGTGATGAAAGGAGGAAGAAAGATGCCTAAGGTAGCGGTTTACAACGTAAAAGGGGAACAGGTAGGAGAAATAGAGCTAAAGGATTCAGTTTTTGGCGTACCGGTAAATGTTCCTGTTATGCATGAAGCTGTGTTAAATTATTTGGCAAATCAAAGGCAAGGTACCCATTCGACAAAAACCCGCGGTGAAGTTCGTGGCGGTGGAAGAAAGCCTTGGAGACAAAAGGGAACAGGAAGAGCACGTCAAGGAAGCATAAGAGCTCCTCAATGGATTAAAGGAGGCATTGTCTTTGGGCCAAAACCAAGAGATTACAGCTATAAATTGCCTAAAAAAGTAAAAAGATTAGCTTTAAAATCTGCTCTTTCATCTAAAGTTAGAGATAACGAGATAATTGTATTAGATGAATTCAAATTAGATCAGCCAAAGACTAAAAAAGTTGTTGAGCTTCTCAAGAATTTTAATGTTGATAGTGCATTAATAGTGGTACCTGAAGGTGAAAAGAACGTAGAACTTTCAGCAAGAAATATACCAGGGGTAAAAACTTTATATGCTAATTATTTGAATACCTATGACATTTTAAAATACGACAAGTTTATCATAACAAAGGATGCCGTGGGCATAGTCGAGGAGGTGTACGCCTAATGGAGGCACGCGACATTATAATACGCCCAGTAATAACTGAAAAAAGCATGAACCTCATGAGTGAGAGAAAATATACTTTTATTGTGGATAAAAGAGCAAATAAAATTCAAATAAAGAAAGCTGTAGAAGATATATTTGGTGTCAAAGTTGATAAAGTGTATACAATGAATTATAAGGGAAAGCCAAAGAGAATGGGAAAATATGAAGGAAGGACAGAAGCTTACAAAAAAGCAATAGTTAAACTTACTCCAGACAGCAAAGGTATTGAATTCTTCGAAGGATTGCAGGCATAATTTTAGATTAAGGAGGGAAAGAAATGGGAATAAAATCTTTTAAGCCGACATCTCCCGGCAGGCGTCAAATGACAGTATTGACTTTTGAAGAAGTTACTAAGGATAAACCAGAGAAATCCTTAGTTGTTACTTTAACTAAAACTGGTGGAAGAAATGTATATGGAAGAATTACTGTCAGACATCGCGGTGGCGGACATAAGAGAAAATATAGGATTATAGATTTTAAAAGAGATAAGGACGGAATACCCGGAAAAGTAGCTGCTATTGAGTACGATCCAAATAGAACAGCTTATATTGCACTTATACATTATTTAGATGGAGAAAAAAGATATATCATTGCTCCTTATGGACTAAAAGTAGGGGATATAATAGAATCTGGGGAAAATGTAGACATTAAAGTAGGAAATGCTTTACCTTTGAGAAATATTCCAGTAGGTACAATAATCCATAACATTGAGCTTATACCAGGGAAAGGTGGACAATTAGTGAGAGCGGCAGGTGCCGCAGCGCAGCTTATGGCTAAAGAAGGGGATTATGTTCAAGTTAGAATGCCTTCAGGAGAAATTAGATTGATAAAGGCTGACTGTCGTGCAACCATTGGACAAGTATCAAATTTAGACCATGAAAATGTAAAGATAGGTAAAGCAGGAAGGTCAAGATGGCTTGGAATAAGACCGACTGTTAGAGGTTCAGCTATGAATCCGGTTGACCATCCACATGGTGGTGGTGAGGGTAAAGCGCCTATCGGACATCCGGGTCCACTTACACCATGGGGCAAACCTGCATTGGGTTATAAGACACGTAAGAAAGGTAAAGCTTCGGATAAATTCATAATAAGAAGACGCAAATAGTTAGTGAAAGGAGGTCAATGCCTTGAGCAGATCTGTAAAAAAAGGTCCCTATGTTGATCCAAAACTTCTTAAAAAGATTGTTGAAATGAATAAAAAGAATGAGAAAAAAGTAATTAAAACATGGTCAAGAAGTTCAACTATTGTGCCAGAAATGGTTGGACATACAATAGCTGTTCATGACGGCAGAAAGCATGTACCTGTATATATAACTGAAGCGATGGTAGGGCACAAGTTAGGAGAATTTGCTCCTACTCGAACTTTCCACGGACATGCTGATACTGAAAAAACTTCCAAAGTTAAATAGGCAAAGGAGGAGATAACGTGGAGGCAAGGGCAATAGCGAGATATGTAAGAATTTCGCCTCGAAAGGTAAGATTAGTTCTTAACCTGATTCGTGGCAAGCATGTAGATGAAGCCTTAACTATTTTAAGGTTTACTCCCAAAAGAGCCTCAGGTATAGTTGCCAAGGTACTTAAATCAGCCATTGCTAATGCTGAAAATAACCATGGAATGAATAGAGATAATCTTTATGTAGCAAAGGCTGTGGCAGATGAAGGCCCTACAATGAAGAGAGTTTTCCCAAGAGCGATGGGAAGAGCAGATGTTATTAGAAAGAGAACCAGTCATATAACGATAGTCGTGAAGGAAAAAGAATAAAGGAGGGATATGCGTGGGCCAAAAGGTACATCCATATGGACTTAGAGTTGGAGTTACACAAGATTGGCTAGCTAAGTGGTATGCTGATGACAAAAATTTTTCAAAACTCTTAATAGAAGACATTAAAATAAGAAACTATATAAAAGAAAAGCTGTATACAGCTGGGATTCCTAAAATAGTTATTGAGAGAGCTTCCAATAGAATAAAAATAGATATTCATGCTGCAAAACCGGGAATGGTAATTGGCAAAGGTGGAGCAGGCATTGACAAGTTAAGAGAAGAATTAGAAAAAATGACCAATAAGACAGTTATCCTTAATATTGTGGAAGTCAAAACTCCTGAACTTAGTGCGCAATTAGTAGCTGAGAATATTGCAGCTCAAATTGAAAAAAGGATATCCTATAGAAGGGCTATGAAACAAGCCATAGCAAGAGCGATGAAATTGGGTGCTAAGGGTATCAAGATTGCTTGTTCAGGCAGACTTGCTGGTGCGGAAATTGCTCGTACTGAAAGGTATCATGAAGGGATTGTGCCACTTCAAACTTTAAGAGCGGATATTGACTATGGCTTTGCAGAGGCAAACACCACTTATGGGAAAATAGGAGTAAAAGTTTGGATAAATAAAGGAGAGATACTGCCACAGCCTAAAAAGCAGGTAACTGCGGAAGGAGGTAAGTAAAACATGTTAATGCCAAAAAGAGTAAAATACAGAAAACAACAGCGAGGCAGAATAAAAGGAAATGCTACTCGTGGTAATACTCTGACTTATGGAGAATATGGGTTGCAAGCGCTGGAACCTGGTTGGATTACAGCCACCCAAATTGAGGCAGCTAGGGTTGCAATGACGAGGTTTATAAAAAGAGGCGGGAAAGTGTGGATAAAAATTTTCCCTGATAAGCCTGTTACTAAAAAACCTGCCGAAACTCGTATGGGTTCAGGGAAAGGGTCACCAGAATTTTGGGTAGCAGTTGTAAAGCCAGGTAGAGTTCTTTTTGAAATAGCTGGGGTATCAGAAGAAGTTGCAAAAGAGGCTTTAAGGCTTGCAATGCATAAACTGCCTATAAAGACAAAGTTTTTAAAACGTGAAGAATTGGGTGGTGAAGATAATGAAAGCTAGGGAAATAAGAGAGCTTACCAATGAGGAATTGCTTCAAAAGCTTTCTGACTTAAAAGCAGAACTTTTTAATTTGAGGTTTCAACTTGCTACCGGTCAATTAGATAATCCTATGAGGATAAGAGATGTTAGAAAAACAATTGCTAGAATAAAGACAATTTTAAGAGAGCGGGAATTAGGTGTTAGACAAAATAAAGCATAAGGAAGGAGGGTATTCACTTGGAAAGAGGCCACAGGAAGGTTAGAATTGGGACAGTCGTAAGCAATAAAATGCAAAAAACTATTGTAGTTGCTGTAGAAGACAGAGTAAGACATCCTCTTTATGGAAAGACAATAAAAAGAACCAAAAAGTTCAAAGTTCACGATGAAAATAATGTATGCAATGTTGGAGATATAGTAAAGATAATGGAAACAAGACCACTTAGCAAAGAAAAAAGATGGAGATTAGTTGAAATAGTTAAAAGAGCTGAATAATTTGAAAGGAGGTAAACTCAAATGATTCAACCTCAAACTCGATTGAAAGTAGCAGATAATACAGGTGCAAAAGAAATTATGTGTATTCGCTTAGAGGGCGGTTCAAATAGAAAGTTTTCAAATGTAGGAGATGTAATAGTTGCTTCTGTAAAAAGTGCAACACCCGGTGGTGTTGTAAAAAAAGGGGAAGTTGTTAAGGCGGTAATTGTAAGGACTAAGAAGGGGATTGCTCGAAAAGATGGCACTTATATAAGATTTGACGACAATGCTGCGGTTATTATACGAGATGATAAACAGCCAAGAGGTACGCGTATTTTTGGACCAGTCGCAAGAGAATTAAGAGAAAAAGATTTTATGAAAATTATATCTTTGGCTCCTGAAGTGCTTTAAGGAGGGTTGAAAATGGCACAAAATAAATTACACGTAAAAAAGGGAGACATGGTTGTAGTAATTTCAGGTAAAGACAAAGGGAAAAAGGGTAAAGTATTACAAGCTTTTCCTAAAGAAGGCAAAGTAATTGTAGAAGGTGTCAATATTGTTACAAAACACAGGAAATCGACAAGTCCGCAAAAACCAGGTGGAATAATTCACCAAGAGGCGCCAATTTACAGTTCTAAGGTTATGCTCTATTGTGAAAATTGTGGAAGAGGAGTTCGTTATGGGGTTAAAATCCTCGAAAATGGCGAAAAAGTACGTTACTGCAAGAGGTGCAATGAAACGCTATAATTATAAAAGGAAGGAGGCTTATTATGTCCAGGCTTAGAGAAAAATACGAAAAAGAGGTTGTGCCAGCGCTCATGGAACGTTTTGGCTATAAAAATATAATGCAGGTTCCTAAAGTTGAAAAAGTTGTTATAAATATAGGTGTGGGTGAGGCAAAAGAAAATCCTAAGGCGCTGGAAGCAGCAGTCAATGATTTGACAATGATTGCGGGGCAAAAACCAGTTATCACAAGAGCTAAAAGGTCAATCGCAAATTTCAAAATTCGTCAAGGAATGCCAATTGGAGTAAAAGTTACTTTGCGCGGAGAAAGAATGTATGAATTTATGGATAAACTTTTCAATATAGCTTTGCCTCGTGTGAGAGATTTCAAAGGAGTTTCTCCTAATTCTTTCGATGGAAGAGGAAATTATGCCTTAGGAATTAAAGAGCAGTTAATTTTTCCTGAAATTGACTATGATAAGATAGATAAGATAAGAGGGATGGATATAATTATTGTTACAACTGCTAAAACTGATGAAGAAGCGAAGGGATTGTTAGAACTTTTAGGCATGCCATTTGCAAAGTAAAGGAGGGTAAAATTATATGGCAAGGAAGGCTTTGATAGTAAAGCAGCAAAAGCCTCAAAAATACAAGACGAGAGAATACAATAGGTGCAAAATTTGTGGCAGACCTCATGCGTACTTGAGGAAATTTGGAATGTGCCGCATATGCTTTAGAAAGTATGCCCATCAAGGGATGATACCAGGTGTTAAAAAAGCAAGTTGGTAAAAGAGGGGAGGTAGTACAATGGTAATGACAGATCCTATAGCAGATATGTTAACACGAATAAGAAATGCAAATATAGCAAGACATGAAACAGTAGAAATACCTGCTTCAAACATGAAAAGGGCTATTGCAATGATTATGCTAAAAGAAGGGTTTATAAAATCAGTAGAAGAAATAGATGATGGAAAAGGTGGCATTCTCAAACTAACATTAAAGTATGGCCCTAACAAAGAAAGAGTTATATCTGGTTTGAAAAGAATAAGCAAACCAGGTTTGAGAGTATATGCGAGACACGACGAATTACCACGGGTATTAGGAGGGTTAGGAATAGCAATTATATCAACTTCAAAAGGTATTATGACAGATAAGGAAGCAAGAAAAGCAGGGGTTGGAGGAGAAGTTATTTGCTACATTTGGTGATTTCAATAAGGAGGTGTGGTCAGTGTCTAGAATAGGAAAATTGCCTATAGATATACCAAAAGGGGTAGAGGTCAAAGTAACTCCTGACAATGTAGTTACTGTAAAAGGAAGCAAAGGTAATCTAGAAAAAAAGTTTCCGTCGATTGTAAACATAGAAGTAAAAGATAATCAAGTGATTGTAACGCGAAAAGGTGATGACAAGGAAGAAAAAGCAATGCACGGAACTACAAGAGCAATAATAGCAAATATGGTAAAAGGCGTAACTGAAGGATTTGAAAAAGTTTTGGAAATTGTAGGAATTGGATATCGTGCTGCGAAACAAGGGAAGAAGTTAGTTTTGAATGTGGGGTATTCTCATCCGGTAGAAATAGAAGAAGAACCTGGAATTGAAATTATTGTGGAAGGAAATAACAAGATAATTGTAAGAGGTGCAGACAAGGAAAAAGTTGGCCAGGTTGCTGCAAACATCAGAAGAGTTCGTGAACCTGATGCTTATCAGGGCAAGGGCATAAGATATGCAGGAGAAGTTGTAAGATTAAAAGAAGGCAAAACTGGTAAGAAGTAAGGGGTGAGATGATGATTACAAAGCCAAATAGGAACGAATTAAGAAAAAGACGTCATTTAAGAGTAAGAAAAAAAGTTTTTGGAACACCAGAAAGACCACGTCTTAATGTTTTTAGAAGTTTGAAACACATTTATGCGCAAATTATAGACGATACTAAAGGGTATACTCTTGTTCATGCTTCTACGCTAGATCCTGAGCTTAGAAGTATTGCAAAAGGAGCAAATAAGCAGTCTGCTAAATTGGTAGGAGAGCTGATTGCAAAGAGAGCATTAGAAAAAGGCATAAAAGATGTTGTATTCGACAGGGGTGGCTATATTTATCATGGTGTAGTAAAGGAATTGGCAGATGCTGCACGACAAGCAGGATTAAATTTTTAAACAAGGAGGGAAATGAATGGCTCGAGTTGATTGGACAAAGCTAGATTTAAAAGAAAGAGTTGTTAGCATAAATCGTGTTGCAAAAGTTGTGAAGGGTGGTAAGAATTTTAGATTTAGTGTCACAGTAGTAGTTGGAGACGCTGATAAAGGATATGTAGGAGTAGGAAGAGGTAAAGCTGCAGAAATCCCTGATGCAATTAGAAAAGCTATAGAGGATGCGAAAAAACACTTAATTAAAGTTCCGATTGTAGGAACTACTATTCCTCATGAAGTCATAGGGGAATTTGGCGCAGGAAAAGTCCTCTTGAAACCTGCTAGAGAAGGTACTGGTGTTATTGCAGGGGGACCTGTTCGCGCAGTGTTAGAGTCTGCAGGTGTGAAAGATGTTTTGACGAAGTCGCTTGGTTCTTCCAATGCAACTAACATGGTTTATGCGACAATAGAAGGATTAAAAAGGCTGAGAACAGCTGAAGATGTGGCAAGACTCCGTGGAATTCCTGTAAGCCAATTGTTTGAATAAACATAAAAGCAATATAGGAGGTGCAAAGATGAGACTGCACGATTTAAAACCAGCTGAAGGAGCAAGACGTGAAAGAAAAAGGGTAGGAAGAGGAATAGGTTCCGGACATGGTAAAACTTCAGGCAGAGGACAAAAAGGACAAAAAGCAAGAAGTGGCGGTGGAGTGCGTCCGGGCTTTGAAGGAGGCCAAATGCCACTTACAAGAAGACTCCCCAAAAGAGGCTTTACTAACATATTCAAAAAAGAATATGCAATTGTAAATGTTGGAACTTTAGAAGAAAGATTTGAGGATGGAGCGGTAATTACTCCTGAAGTTTTAATAGAAAGTGGTATAATCAAAGATGTAAAAGATGGGGTTAAGATATTAGGTGACGGAGATTTAAGCAAAAAATTCACTGTTAAGGCTCACAAATTCAGTCAAAGTGCTATTGAAAAAATACAAGCCGTTGGGGGAAAGGCAGAGGTGATTTAAAGTGTTTCAAACCCTTGTCAATGCTTGGAAGGTCGATGATATAAGGAAAAGAATACTTTATACTTTAGGAATGCTAGTGATATTTAGACTAGGGTCCCATATTCCTGTGCCAGGAATTAATCCTGCTCAAATTGCTAATATACTAGGGCAGGGTCAACTGTTTGGTTTTTTTGACATAATTTCCGGAGGTTCTTTCCGCAATTTTACAATTTTCGCTATGAGTATTGTACCTTACATCAATGCTTCAATTATAATGCAACTTTTGACAATAGCAATTCCCTCTCTTGAGCAAATGGCAAAGGAAGGAGAAGAGGGAAGAAAGAAAATTGCTCAGTATACTAGATATTTAACAGTTGTACTTGCCTTAATACAAGCTATAGGAATGACAATTGGGCTAAAAAGTGCAGTTATTAACCCTACATTTTTTAATTTGACGGTCATTGTTATAACTTTGACGGCAGGTACTGCTTTTCTGATGTGGTTAGGTGAAAGAATTACGGAAAATGGAATAGGCAACGGAAGTTCATTAATAATTTTTGCGGGGATAATTTCTAGAATTCCTAACATGATATATCTGACAAGTGAATATATTCACGCAGGTACTGCTAATATTTTTGGTGCTATTGCTTTTGTAGCTGCGGAGCTCATAATGATAGTGTTAATAATCTTAGCTACAGAAGGCCAGAGAAGAATTCCTGTGCAATATGCAAAAAGGGTTGTTGGCAGAAAAGTTTATGGTGGACAAAGTACCCACATTCCTATAAGAATAAACATGGCAGGGGTTATTCCTATTATATTTGCTCTTTCGCTATTACAATTTCCTCAACAATTAGCAACCTTTTTCCCACGGTCGTCATTTTACAACTTTGTGCAAAGATGGCTTAGCACAAGTGGGGTAATATATAATTTTTTAGATATACTATTGATAATAGGGTTTACTTATTTCTATACAGCAGTAATATTTAACCCGGTAGATGTTTCAGATAACTTGAAAAAATATGGAGGCTTTATCCCTGGAATAAGGCCAGGTAAACCAACTACAGACTATCTCACAAGGGTATTGAATAGAGTTACTTTTGTAGGGGCGCTATTCTTAGCATTTATTGCTACAATGCCAGTAATTTTAATGAATATAACAGGATTGCAGCTTTACTTTGGAGGTACAGCACTTTTAATTGCAGTTGGTGTAGCGCTTGATACTATGAAACAAATTGAAGGACACCTTATTATGAGGAATTATCAAGGATTTTTGAAATAAAAGGGGGAGGATTTATGAGAGTAATACTTTTAGGACCCCCAGGTGCAGGCAAAGGGACGCAAGCTGTGAAAATTGCTAAGGAGTTTGACATTCCTCACATATCTACTGGAGATATTTTTAGACAAAATTTAAGAGACAATACTGACTTAGGGAAACTTGCAAAAGAATACATGGACAAAGGATTATTGGTCCCCGATGAGGTTACGAATAAAATAGTAGAAGATAGATTAGAAAAAGATGATTGCCAAACAGGGTTTTTATTAGATGGTTACCCCAGAAATGTTGCACAGGCTGAGGAATTAGACAGGTTTTTACATGACAAAGGCATTCATTTAGATTGTGTATTAAACATTGAAGTTGACAGAGAAGTTTTAATTGAAAGAATAACAGGTAGAAGAGTATGTCCTAATTGCGGTGCGACTTATCACATAAAGACTTCGCCTCCTGCGGTCGACAATGTATGTGATCAATGTGGTGCACAACTTATACAACGTTCCGACGATAAACTAGAATCAGTTGTAAAAAGATTAGAGGTTTATGAAAGTCAAACTAGGCCTTTGATTGAGTATTATACAAAGAAAAACACTTTAGTGAATATTGATGGAAATAAATCGGTAGAAGAAGTATTTGAAGATATAAAAAAGGCTTTGGGAGACAGAGGCAAATGATATATATCAAGTCTAAGAATGAAATTAATTTGATGAAAACAGCTGGCAAGGTAATAGCAAATCTCTTTGAAGTTTTAGAAAGGGCAATTAAGCCAGGAGTTACGACGCTAGAACTTGATAGAATTGCAGAAGAGTTTATAATAAAAAATGATTGTAAACCTGCTTTTAAAGGTTTATACGGTTTTCCTGCTAGTATTTGCACTTCAATAAATGAAGAAGTAGTTCATGGAATACCAAGTTTAAGAAAACTTAAAGAAGGCGATATTATAAGTATAGACCTTGGAGCTACCTATAAAGGGTATAATGCAGATGCAGCAAGAACTTTCTCTGTTGGAGAGATATCAGAGGAAGCACAAAAATTGATTGAGGTTACAAAAAATAGCTTTTTTGAGGGTATAAAATATGCAAAAGAAGGGAATAGGTTATCGGATATTTCTCATGCAATACAAACTTATGTAGAAAGACATGGCTTTTCAGTAGTAAGAGAATATGTGGGACATGGAATAGGTATAAAGATGCACGAAGACCCACAGATTCCTAATTTCGGTCCCCCTGGCAGAGGACCTAGATTGAAAAGAGGAATGTGTCTTGCTATAGAACCCATGGTAAATGCGGGACATTATACCGTAAGAACATTAGAAGATAATTGGACAGTAGTAACTGTTGATGGCAGTTTATCTGCCCATTACGAAAATACTATTGTTATTACGGAGGGGGACCCAGAAATACTGACCATTTTATAAGAGGTGAATTTATTAATGGAAGACTTGCAAATTGGTCAGGTAGTGCGGAGCAAAGCAGGTCGCGACAAAGGCAGAGTTTTTGTAGTTGTAGGAAAGTTTGATGACCAACACGTTCTTGTAGCCGATGGGGACCTTCGGAAGATAGAAAAACCTAAGAAAAAAAAGTTTAAACATCTTCAGAGGTATAATGACGTGATTTGGCAAATTAAAGAGAAAATTCTAAATGGCGATAAATTAACTAATGAAGAAATCAAAAAATTTTTAGAACCTTATAAATCCTAAGTCAATAAGGAGGAATGGATATCCTTGGCAAAAGATGATGTTATTGAAGTTGAGGGCACAGTGATAGAGGCTTTACCAAATGCCATGTTTCAAGTACAATTAGATAATGGGCATAAAGTATTAGCCCATGTATCTGGAAAATTGAGAATGAATTTTATACGAATACTTCCAGGAGACAGGGTAACCGTAGAATTGTCTCCTTATGACTTAAGTCGTGGAAGAATAGTATGGCGTGGAAAGTGATAAGGAGGTATTGAAGATGAAGGTGAGACCATCTGTAAAGCCTATTTGCGAAAAATGCAAAGTTATAAAGAGAAAAGGTAGAGTTATGGTAATTTGTGAAAATCCAAAGCATAAACAAAAACAAGGCTAGGAGGTGTGAAAATGGCGAGAATTGCAGGCATTGATTTGCCAAGAGATAAACGAGTTGAAATCGCTTTGACATATATCTATGGAATTGGCCGTTCTCGTTCAAATGAGATACTTGCTAAAGCAGGTGTAAATCCAGATACAAGAGTCAAGGATTTAACTGAAGAAGAAGTTTCAAGACTCAGAGAGATAATTGATAAAGAGTACAAAGTTGAGGGCGACTTAAGAAAAGAAGTTGCCATGAATATTAAAAGGTTAATGGATATAGGATGTTACAGAGGAATAAGACATAAAAGAGGTTTACCCGTAAGAGGTCAAAGAACGAGGACTAATGCTAGAACGAGAAAAGGCCCAAGGAAAACTGTTGCTAAGAAGAAGAAGTAATGATAAGGAGGGAAAATAATGGCTAAAAGAGTAAAAAGAACTGGCAGAAAACGCGAGAAAAAACACGTAGAAAGAGGAATTGCCCATATTCATTCTACGTTTAATAATACTATTGTCACTATAACAGACCCAGCTGGAAATACAATTTCTTGGGCAAGTGCTGGTACGATAGGTTTTAAAGGCTCAAGAAAATCAACTCCTTTTGCAGCACAAATGGCGGCAGAATCAGCTGCAAAATCTGCAATGGATCATGGCATGAAAACTGTAGATGTATATGTTAAAGGACCTGGTGCAGGTAGAGAAGCAGCAATAAGAGCTTTACAGGCTGCTGGCCTTGAGGTAAGTCTTATAAAAGATGTGACTCCAATTCCCCACAATGGCTGCAGACCACCCAAGAGGAGAAGAGTATAAGGAGGTGCGATTATGGGAAGATATACTGGACCAACTTGCAGGTTATGTAGAAGAGAAGGTATGAAACTATATTTAAAAGGAGATAAATGTTATACAGACAAATGTCCTGTTGCAAGAAGGGGATATGCACCAGGACAACATGGACAAGAAAAGAAAAAACTTACTAACTACGGCATGCAACTGCGAGAAAAACAAAAACTCAAAAGGTACTATGGCGTTTCAGAGAGACAGTTTGAAAGGTTCTATGAAGAAGCAGAAAGAATGAAAGGAATTACAGGTGAAAACTTATTGCAGCTTTTAGAAAGACGTCTTGACAATGTAGTGTATAGGCTGGGCTTTGCAGCATCTCGGCCACAAGCTAGACAATTGGTAAGTCATGGACATCTAGAAGTAAATGGTAAAAAAGTTGATATACCATCTTTCTTAGTAAAACCAGGAGATGTAATATCTGTGAGGGAAAAAAGCCGTTCAATGGAATTAATAAAGAATAATTTAGAAGTATCAAGGAACGTACCTGACTGGTTAGAACTCAATAAAGATGCTTTTGAAGGTAGAGTAGTTTCATTGCCGAGAAGAGAGCATATAGATCTACCTATCCAAGAGCACTTGATTGTTGAGTTATATTCTAAGTAATATGGTTATAATCGGTTACCCTCATAAAACAGTTAAAAGGAGGGTTCACAGTGTTTGAAATGATTGAACCAAAAATAGAGATTGTTGAGCAGTCGGAAGATGGGACGTATGGAAAGTTTGTAGTAGAGCCTTTAGAAAGAGGATATGGCATAACGCTTGGAAATTCTTTAAGAAGAGTGCTTTTGTCCTCTCTTCCTGGTGCTGCTCCTAAATCTGTGAAGATAGATGGGGTATTACATGAATTTTCAACCCTACCAGGAGTTAAAGAGGATGTAGTAGAAATTATACTTAACCTTAAAGAAGTTGCGGTTAAATTGTATTCAGATGAACCAATGGTAGGACGCATAGATGTAGAAGGAAGAGGAGAAGTTACTGCGGGTCATATAAAAGGCAGTGCCGACATAGAGATTTTAAACCCTGATCATCATATAGCTACTTTAAGTGAAGATGGTAAACTCCATATGGAAATTGTATTTGTTAAAGGAAAGGGTTATGTTCCTTCAGATAAAAACAAAGAGTCTAACCAATCAATAGGCGTTATTCCAATTGATTCTATTTTTACACCAGTAAAAAGGGTAAGCTACAATGTTGAGAATACTCGTGTAGGGAATGTTACGGACTATGATAAACTTACTTTGGAAGTATGGACAAATGGAGCTATAACGCCTAAAGAAGCTATTAGTATGGCTTCTGACATGTTGATTAAGTACTTTCAAAAATTTATATCTTTTACTGGCGAATACAAAAGCTCAGATATTTTTGTGGACAAACCTGAGAAAAAAGTCGAAAAACCTCTTGATATGACAATTGAAGAATTAGACTTATCTGTAAGGTCCTATAATTGCTTAAAGAGAGCTGGAATAAATACAGTGCAGGAGCTCACTCAAAAGACAGAAGAAGAAATGATGAAAGTCAGAAATTTGGGTAAAAAATCTCTAGAAGAGGTTAAACAAAAACTCGAAGCATTAGGACTTAGCTTAAAAAAAGCAGACGAATAAAGGAGGGTTGAAGGTGGGTTACAGAAAATTAGGCCGTCCTTCTGACCAGAGGAAGGCTATGCTTAGAAATTTAGTAACAGACTTTTTGAAATATGGTAAAATAACTACAACAGAGGCACGAGCAAAAGAGGTTCGCAGCATTTCTGAAAAAATGATTACCCTCGGTAAAAGAGGCGATTTACATGCAAGGAGGCAGGCTTTAGCCTATATCTTAGATGAAAGTGTAGTAAAGAAATTATTTGACGAAATAGCACCAAAATACAAAGACAGACAAGGTGGTTACACAAGAATTTTAAAACTTGGGCCTCGTAGAGGAGATGGCGCACCATTAGTAATTATTGAATTAGTGTAAGCAATCGAAGGGGTTAAGTTTGGTGCCGCAACTTAATCCCTATTTTTCATAAAGGAGTTTAACTTAAAAGAAGGTGTCCTTAATGGAACACATAATAACTACACAAAGTTTATCTTTTGAATATCATGCCGAAGAACAAACTCGACACCTAGTTTTAAAGGATATAAATTTACAGTTTGAAAAAGGGCAGTTTATAGGGATAATTGGTCATAATGGGTCAGGTAAATCAACACTTGCTAAACACTTTAATGCACTTTTATTGCCGACAAAAGGGAAGGTTTTTGTAAAAGGAATGGACACCAAAGATACAAATCGTTTATGGGATATAAGACAGACTGCTGGGCTTGTTTTTCAAAATCCAGATAATCAAATAGTAGCAGCTATAATTGAAGAAGATGTAGCATTTGGTCCTGAAAATTTAGGGATTCCACCTGATGAAATAAGAGAAAGAGTTGAATATGCTCTTAAAGCGGTAGGCATGTGGGAATACAAGGATTATCCTCCTCACATGCTTTCAGGTGGCCAAAAGCAAAGAGTTGCCATTGCTGGAATAATTGCAATGAAGCCAGAGTGCATAATTTTAGACGAACCAACGGCAATGCTTGACCCAATAGGAAGAAGAGAAGTCATTTCTACCATAAAAAAGCTCAACAAAGAAGAGAGAATTACTGTAATACTCATAACACATTTTATGGAGGAAGTAGTAGATGCAGATAGAGTTATTGTAATGGATGATGGAAAAATAGTGTTAGATGGTACTCCTAAAGAAGTATTTAAAGAAATTGAGCTTTTAAAAAAGATTGGCCTTAGTGTGCCCCAAGTTACAGAGTTGGCATACCAATTGAAGAGAGAAGGCTTTGACGTCCCTTTAGATATTTTAACAGTAGAAGAAATGGTGGAATTTTTATGCCGATAAAAGTAGAAAATTTAAGCTTTGTGTATAATGAAGGGACGCCATACGCTACTGTTGCTTTAAATGACGTTACTTTTGAAATCCAGGATGAAGAGTTCGTGGGAATCATTGGGCACACAGGGTCGGGCAAATCTACGTTAATACAGCATTTAAATGGGCTTTTAAGACCCACTTCAGGGAAAATATATATAAATGGAGTAGATATAACAGACAAAAAAGTCAGTTTGAAAGAGGTACGAAAAGAAGTAGGATTAGTTTTTCAATACCCTGAATATCAACTTTTTGAAGAAACTATTTTTAAAGATATAGCCTTTGGTCCTATTAATTTGGGACTTAGCGAAGAAGAAATTGAAAAAAGAGTATATGAAGCAATGGATATTGTTGGAATCAGTAGAGAATTAGCAGACAAATCACCTTTTGAAGTATCAGGTGGCCAAAAACGTAGAATTGCGATAGCAGGAATACTGGCGATGAAGCCTAAAATTTTGATACTAGATGAACCTACTGCAGGCCTTGATCCAAAGGGGAAGGAAGAGATTTTAAACAAAATTAAAGAAATTCATGATAAATATAAGATGATAACAATTTTGGTATCCCATAGCATGGAAGATATAGCTAGATTTGCAGATAAAATAATAGTGATGAACAAAGGAAGAATAGAAATTATTGGGACTCCAAGGGACGTATTTAGAAAAGTTGAAAAATTAGAAAAGATGGGATTAGGGGTACCACAAATAACTTATCTCGCAAGAGAATTACAAAAAAAAGGCGTAGCAATTCCAGAAGATATATTAACAATTGAAGAAGCAAAGGAATATATAATTCGTTATCTCAGGGGGACTAAAAATGTTTAGAAATATAACTATTGGTCAATATATCCCTGGTGATTCGGCAGTTCATAAGTTGGATCCGAGAATCAAAATAATTATCACTTTTATATTTATAGTGGCCATATTCTTTATAAATAAACTTTCAGGTTACCTTTTAGCGGTTCTTTACCTTTATTTGATAATAGCAATTTCTAAAATCCCTTTTAGCTATATTTTAAAAGGATTAAGACCAGTTATTATAATTCTTTTACTGACGGTGAGCTTAAATATGTTTTTTACCCCTGGGGGAACGATATTATATACTTTAGGACCCTTGAAAATTACTACTAATGGGTTGCGGTTAGCTGTATTTATGGGGTTAAGACTCATATTTTTGATTATCGGTACTTCACTACTTACTTTAACTACTTCTCCTATCTCGTTGACAGATGGAATAGAGCATATTTTAAAACCCTTTAGTCGTATAGGTGTACCTGCTCATGAATTAGCAATGATGATGACAATTGCTTTAAGATTTATACCTACATTAATAGAAGAAGCAGAAAAAATTATGAAAGCTCAAATGGCAAGAGGAGCCGATTTTGAAAGTGGTAATATAGTAAAAAGGGCAAAAGGACTAGTGCCTCTTTTAGTACCTCTATTTATTAGTGCTTTTAGAAGAGCTGACGAATTAGCAGTTGCCATGGAATCTCGGTGCTATAGAGGCGGGCAAAATAGAACGCGAATGAAACAGCTTAAAATCCAACCGAGAGATTATCAAGCTTTAGCTGTGACCTTGATAATGGTATTGCTAATTGTATGGAATAGAGGTTGGACGTGGTAAAAATGAGGAACATAATGATTGTAGTAGAATATGACGGGACCAATTATCACGGTTGGCAATACCAAAAGAATGCAGTAACAGTTCAGGAAGTATTGCAAAAAGCAATAAAGAAGGTAACAGGAGAAAAAGTTAATTTAATAGGTGCGAGTAGAACTGATACAGGTGTCCATGCTCTATATCAAGTAGCTAACTTTAAAACTAATACTAAAATACCTGCAGAAAAGTTGCCCTATGCTCTAAACAGTGTATTACCCGATGATATAGTAGTTGTCCAAGCAAAGGATGTGGAAGACTCTTTTCACGCTCGATATAGTGCAAAAAGGAAAAGATACAAATACATTATTCTCAATAGGAAATTTCAAATGCCTACAATGAGAAATTATTGTTGGCATATAGATTATCCTTTAAATATAGAAAAAATGAAGAAAGCTGCTTCTTACCTAATTGGGACTCACGATTTTTCTGCTTTTAAAGCTTCAGGCAGCAGTAAAACAAGTACCATAAGGACAGTGTATGATTTAACTATTGAAAAAAATGAAGATTTTATCAACATTGAAATAGAAGCTAATGGTTTTTTGTATAACATGGTGCGAATAATTGTAGGAACACTAGTTTATGTAGGTCTTGGCAAAATAAAAGAAGACCAAGTTTATGATATTTTAAAATCAAAAGACAGAACAAAAGCGGGCATAACTGCCCCGCCACAAGGATTGTATTTAATAAAAATTATCTATTGACAGTTGCAGTTCTGTGAATTAAAATAATATTATGTGAAATTGTGCCCTATGCTGGAAATTTACCACGGATAAGGAGGTTATATAGAAGATGAAATCATATATGGCTAAACCTGAAGATGTCGAAAGAAAATGGTTTGTTATAGATGCTGAAGGTAAAGTCTTAGGAAGACTGGCAAGCCAAATTGCTAAAATACTAATGGGTAAACACAAACCAACTTATACACCTCATGTAGATACAGGAGATTTTGTGATAGTTTTGAATGCTGAAAAAATTATATTGACAGGCAATAAATTAGAAGATAAATATTACAAATATTATACAGGGTATCCAGGAGGATTAAAAGAAGTTCAGTATAAAAAATTAATGCAGACAAAACCTGAGTTTGTAATATACCACGCTGTAAAAGGCATGTTGCCTAAAAACAGACTTGGTCGCAGAATGATTAAAAGATTGAAAGTATATAGGGGTTCTGAGCATAAGCATCAAGCTCAAAAGCCTGAAAAATTAGACATAGAGTGAAAGGAGGATATCCTATGGCAACAGTACAATATTACGGGACAGGAAGAAGAAAAGAAGCTGTAGCAAGAGTAAGGCTTATGCCTGGAAAGGGAAATATAATAATTAATAATAAACCTCTGGATGAGTATTTTACATTAGATACTTTAAAGTATACTGTTAAGCAACCTTTAATTTTAACAGAGACAATAGACAAGTTCGATGTATACGCAAAGGTATCCGGAGGAGGATTTACAGGTCAAGCGGGAGCAGTGAGACTTGGTATTGCTCGTGCATTAGTAAAAGCTGATAGTGAATTAAGACCTATTTTGAAGAAAGCTGGATTCTTGACAAGAGACCCAAGAATGAAAGAGAGAAGAAAATACGGTCTCAAAAAAGCAAGAAAAGCTCCACAATTTTCAAAGAGATAAAAGAGCCTTTGGCTCTTTTTTATTATGTAAAAACAGCACGAACAATCGTAACATAGAGAATTACTTAGTATTCTAAAGATATTAAAAGAAAAGAGCTGATATTTCAATAAAAAACGATAAAATAACATTATATACTACTTGAGTCTATTAAAGAATCATGGTATATTATATTTCGTCGCTACTAAAGCGACAAAATCAAGACAAAAGGACTTGACAGAAAGTTGAAGATTTGATAAGATAAAAGAGCTGCGGGTAAGCAGCGGAGGGACCTTGAAAAATGGACAGTGAGGCGAAAAAAGGTGTAGAGAAGAGCAAGGAAATGAACTTAAGAGTTTGATCCTGGCTCAGGACGAACGCTGGCGGCGTGCCTAACACATGCAAGTCGAGCGATTCGGCACTTAGCGCAAGTTAAGTGTCGGATAGCGGCGGACGGGTGAGTAACGCGTGGGCAACCTACCCTTAAGACCGGGATAACACCTCGAAAGGGGTGCTAATACTGGATAAGGTCATAAGGTGGCATCACCATATGAAGAAAGGGGGAACCCGCTTAAGGATGGGCCC
>NZ_FQUR01000027.1 GCF_900129115.1 Thermoanaerobacter uzonensis DSM 18761
ATTTAAGTTTCAATTCCACTATGGTTAGATTAAATAAATATACATTTGTCTTGCTGGTGCTGGTTCTGGCTCGTTTCAATTCCACTATGGTTAGATTAAATCGAAAATATCGTTTTAGGGCAAAGATTTATTAAAAGTTTCAATTCCACTATGGTTAGATTAAATCCATGAAAATTGCATGATAATACTTCCTTTATTTAAGTTTACTTTAGCATAACATTGGCTATTTTACAATATCCTAGGCAAAATAAAGTCGCCAATAAAATGTATAATAATTCATTTGTTTAAAAAACCTGTTTTCCCATCGAGAAATAGAAAACGTTATATTATAATTTTTTTCTTGTCGACCTCCTATGATTTTTACATTGGGAGAGGTCGACAAGAAATTAAATTAATAAATATTCATCTTATTTTTTGTATCATTCCAAACCCTGCACTATTTTTCTCTCCCATACCGCAATCATACGCCACTTTGATTAGTTCAATATTTCCTGACATTGTAAAGGGCACCATATATCCTCGAACATAAACATTTTTATATTTTATCCTTTTACCTTTTGGTTTTTGTGAATAATATTCCATGTCAAAATTAATATTAAGACTTAAATTATCTGGTAACGCATTGTAAAGCACGTAATATTTTTCAATTAGATTGTTTTTTAAATTCTCTACAAATCTCGGGTGATGCAAAGGTAGATTTACACTTTTTCTTTTACCATCGATTTCTATAGCTGTAGAAGTTACAATTGGAGATAAGCATATAAACTTATTTTCTTCATTATTAAACTCTGGTTCTTTTAGTACTTCCACGCTCTCAATCTTAAACTCATAATCTTGCAATTTGAGAACATCATTATTTAAGACTTCACTCACAAAATTTAACAAAAACTCTTTTTTAGGAGAAGTTATATATAAGTATGTCTTATCTAAAAACATTATATTTTCATTAACTATCTTAAGGTTTTTACTACGCAATTGAGAAAAAGTAAATAACTTAAAGACTTTTTTCCCATAACTATATCCTTTTGCGTGGAGCTCTTCTGCATATTCTTTATTTGCTTTTTTTAAAGTATTGTATATCCATCCTGATAAAAAGTAATTATAGTTTATATTTAGACTTTTATCCTCTTCCGGCACTAGTGTTAATCTTATTCTCATCTTATCCCCTCACAAAATATTATCTGTAGAATTTTTCTCTACTCCAATAATCTTTTTAGATAGCCACTTTTCAGAGCTGGCAGTATATATTAAAACGGAATCACATCTTAAATCCAAATGTCCTTTAAACCATAAGATAATTCTATTTAATTGAGCCTCTGTTAATTCCCCCTCAAAAACAGAATTTTGTACCCAATTCAAATAGGTCTTTAAAAATTTATTTACTTTTGCAACCCTTTTTTCTTCAACGTCATAAACTATAAGTACATACACATTACCACCACATTTTTAATGATTCATACTCTTCTTCATCCAACAAATGCTTTATAATCTTGTAACATTCAAGTCTTATAAGTCTTCTATAACTCACACTTCTGTTCAGTTTTGGATGTTTTATTATGGTGCCCAATTTTTCTTCAAATTCTCTCTGAAATATAACTCTTCCTTTCTCATTTAGATAACACATTTCTAATTCTTGATCGAAATGTTCTTCTCTTATCATTTTTTGATTTATCAAACTAAAAATAATCCTATCTACAATTATTGGCTTAAAAATTTCACTTATATCAAGGCTTAAAGAAAATCTCCTTTCACCCGGCTCATGTAAATAACTTATAGTTGGATTTAGTTGCGTATTGTATATTTCTGTAAGAACTATAGAATACATCATAGAATTACCAAAAGAAATCAAGGCATTTATGGGATTATCCGGAGGATTCATTGTCCTATTTTTAAATTCAAATTTTCCCTCAATTATTGTTTCAAAAGCACTATAATATATATTTCTAATCCTACCTTCAACCCCCATGAGTTCGCTTATAGTCTTAGCATCCTTTATATTTTTCCTCTCATTTTCTATCCTTTCAACATACTCATTTAATCCTTCTTTTCTATTTGCATAATATTTGACATTCTTTAAAATATTATGGCTAGCACCATTAATAATTTCCTTTGCAATTTTTAGCCTTTCATGCTCCTCTTTATATTTTTCTACTTGCTTTACTAGCAAAAAACCCGAAGGCAGATGTTCTCGCGGATAAAAGCTTCCCATATAATATCCATAATAATTAAAAACATGAAGTGTTATGTTGTTTTGTGCTAAAAAATTGATTGCTTTTGTATTTAAATCAACTTCTCCAAACAAAAATATCTCTTGGACGTTTTGCACGGGTAAGGGTTTTTTTCCGAATGTTTCACTTTCAAAATATATTGTATTGTCTTTTCTGCTTATCCTGCCATTAGCATTTAAATAATAGCTTCTTTTCATAAAATCACCTTCTAACTAAAACACAATTCATAATAACTACATTTTGTACAAATTTTACTTTTTACTTTAGCCGGTGGTTTATCCATTAATTTTATTTTGTTGATTTCTTCAATTACTTCCTTTATTTTATTCTCATCCTGCTCACTAAGAGTAATCTCCTCCCTCGAATGATTATTTATATAATGTATAACTCCTGTAACTTTGTCCACACCTTTCTTTTTCAAATAATAAATATAGTATAAAACTTGGTACTTCGTCGCTCCTTCTATTGCTTTACTCTTCTTAGTTTCATGTATTTCCAATTGATTTTTTACAAAATCTATTTTTATACGTCCATCAAGAAGAATCTCTTTATCCTCCCTCTGAAAGCTTTTTTCATGAAGCACTTTTCCTATATCCACATAATCAGAATTATGCTCCATATTTATACCATGAGTAAAAAGCCAAAGTTTATGCTTACACACAAAATAATAATTTATTTCTGTACCAGTTAGTAAATCCATAATATCACCTTATTAATATTAAAAGTTACGTTGTAAATACATTATCATAAGGTTTATCAATGAGAAGTCCTAAATCCTTATCATATTCACAATACACAAAATCTACATCATAGCCTTTATCTTCAATGAGTCCCTGTTTTTTTAAAGCGATATATCTTCCCTGAGAAATACCTACTACATATCCTGCAGCTTCAAAGTATTCTTTATTTTTAATTTTGTTTATATACTCTTCTTCAAATATATAAGGTACAACTTCTCTATTATCAAACAGTTCATAAAACTCTTCTTTTAAATATTTATTTTCAATAAAGGGATACAATTGACTTATAACATTTCTAAAGCTATCTTTTGCTTTTAGAAATTCCTCATAATCTTTATCTATATAGCCATCTTTATAAACTTCATTAACTAAATTTTGTATTAAATCTTCGCTTATCATATCATATTTACTTAAAAGTTCCAATGTTTTACTCACAACCTTTTGATTCTTATAAACAAATTTGTCTTCACAAGATCCTTGTGAAAAAATATAAACTGGCGATATACCCTTAACTCCTCTTCTGTTTACCCTCCCAAACCTCTGAATAAGTGCATCAATAGGAGCAGGTTCGGTATATAAAACATCAAAGTCTATATCTAATGAGACTTCTATTGCCTGTGTACCTACTAATAATTGAACTTTGTCCAAATTCTTCTCTATTCTTTCTCTGTCCTTTAAAATAAATCGCGAATGTAAAAGAGCTCTTTTACTTGTATAATCTTTTAGTTCATTATAAACTTTCTGTGCACGATCCACCGTATTACAAACAACAAGAACCTTTTTACTTTCTTTTATATCTTTTATTATTTTACCTATATTAGAAAAAACATCCCCTTCAGTGACTAAGACCTTGTGCCTTACAATCTTTTTAAGTTCTTCTTTTTTAGGCTCAATTAAAGCTTTTATATTTAATTCTTCTATAAAAAGTTTTTTTAAAAATTCTGGTAAAGTAGCTGACATAATAAAAACTTCGGCTTTATACTCTTCTTTTAAATATTTTAAACTTTCCAATATCAAAGCGGTAGTATGAGGGTCATAGCTATGAACTTCATCCACAATAAAAAGTCCACCTGTCATTTCACCAATATGCTGCTCAAATCCAGTAACACCAAAGAAGTATTTTAATATTTGAAATGGGGTTAACACTTTATAGGGTTTAAAAATTTTTTTAGATAAATCATATTTTGTCCTTGCCTTATTTACTGCGTCAAAATAATTTTCTTCTGATTTTGTAAACTCTTTATATAGAAAATACAAAGCCTTCCCATGAAGCAAAGCCACTCTTTCGTCTCCAAAAGAATCTTTGAGCCTATTGTACATAGCATTAATACTTGCTGTATAAGGCAGTAGATAAAACACTCTCTTTCCCTTTGATTCATTTTGGTTGTAATTACTCCACAAAAGAGAGGCTTCCGTTTTCCCATAACCAGTTGGTGCAATTAAAACGGCTGAACCTTTTGTATTCATGGCTTTTAATTGCGTATCTTTATAATTTTCAAATTTAAATATTTTTTTCATGTCTGAAATCGCTTTTACTATTTCCTCTTGGGAAGCTGACGATAAATGGTCACATGCAGTCAAAAACCCTCCTAAAAATAACTTTCTTTTATCATTTTTAATTTTTTTGTCTTCATAATCATTTAAGTATTCTTTTGCAGCAAAATGAAAGGCATCTTCTATTTGTTCCATAGACTGTATCTGTTTTAATCTAATTTCATATCCTAAAAATTCTTTACTCCACTCTGGCACCTTATCTATCATAAACTGCAAGTACTTTATATTTTCCTCTAGTTCTTTTAACTTTTTTATATAATTGTCTTTTCCGGGCGTTGTCAAAGTAGAATAACTTTCTTGCAGTTCATATAAGTCTTTGTGGTGTGTAATAATCGCAAGAGCAATATCTTTTTTTACATCTTCGGAATAGGGCAAGCATGAGATAAAACCTGCTGATATTATCTCGTGCCTGTATCCCCATGGTTTCCCCTCTTTTAGCATCTTTTGGAATCCTTCTGCTGCCTTGCCAAAATCGTGTAGAAATACAGTTACAAAAAGGTACTCATAAAATTTCTCATCATCACAAATCTCAACAACTTCTGGGTAGGTATCTTTTAAACTTTTAAAAACTAAAAGGGCATTTCGTGTATGTTGAATAAGTGTTTCCTCTCCATATTCACTGCTTTTTGCTAATATTTTCTTACCCATGTATATATACTCCCCAATCTAATTCCTCATCGTACCAAAAACTATCTCCTTCATACTCAATAAAATCTCCTAAAACATAATACGGTCTAATGCGAATAGCTTCCCTAGGAATTGTATTTGAAAAATACATAGGCAGTGCTTGAAGAGGACCCCAGACACCTTCCTCCCCAAAAGGTACAACTGTACCTCCAACTCTTTTTTTACCATGCTTTTGTACTAAATCTATCTCTTTAACCTCCTCTACCATCATCAAATCAGAACTCCTACCTAAAAGAAGAGAATACTCCGGTTTTTTAAAAGCTTCTTTAAAGCTTAAATTTGTAAGGTACACATACAAATCTGGATTTAACAAAAATTCTCTTTTATAGATATTAGATTTTACACTATTGTCATTTGAAAGCATGTATATAGTTTCTAAATCAACCCCTTTTGCATCACTTCTCATTACATAACCTACTTTTGTATCTTTAGGTGTTATATACTCTCCTTTAGCTGCAGAAATAAGACCATATATCGTAGACACAGGAGGTACAGGTAAAGTAGGCTGATACCCTGTTACAAAGATTGGATACCTAAATGATGCAGTCCAGCCCACAAGATGCACCCTTAAAACTCTCATGTTATATCACCTCTTATAAAAGCCACTAACCACTTGCTGAAAATTAGACACCGCCTCATTTACTGTTAAAAGATGTACTTTAATATTTGATAATGTACTGTTTAATTCATCAACCATCTGTTTTAAATCTTCAGTGTATTCATCCATAAATCCTTCTCTTTTCCCAATATACACATCAGAAATAATGTTTTCTTGATAATCCAAAATAACTTCTTTTAAAGCTTTTACATTTATAGCAGCTTCTCCTTTGTCATCAACTGCAATATTCATAAAGATGTTATTTCCGCAATTTAGAATAGCCAAAACTATAAATTTAGGAGAAATATCTGTTAAATGGGATGTTTGCTTAGCTCCTCCAAATATATACGGCAACACTCCTATGAGTTCACTAGCTCTTTTAGCCCTTACCTCCGCTGGTAAGGTTACAACTTTCCCATCTTCTTCAACTATACAATTATGTGCTTCCCATTCTTCTTTATATGCTTCCGTTATATTCATATATCCAGTTTTATTTACACTGCTAAATCTACCCACCGAATCTAAGTCAAGTGAAAAAATTCCTTTTAAAACTGTTGAGTAAAACTCATGTTCATAAGGCACGGGGTCTCCTTCATGCCTTGCCATAACTCCAAAATCATTCACGATATTTACAGGAGTTACAGAAATTAATGGTGAACACTTAAAAGGAGAAACTCTTGTGAGAGTGGTGCCAGATTTTTTACCTATTGCTTTCATATATCCAAACACGTCATCATCTGGGTATTTAAAGGGATTTGCTGCTGTAAAAGCTATTTTTGATTCTCTCTCAATCGGTGATAATTCCCATCTAAAGATATTTTCTAAAGAACTTCTCATCCAATACCTAAAAGCTTGCCCTGAAACGTATACGTATTCCCCTCTACCTCTTCTTATTTTCTTTACAGCAATTGTATTTTCTGTCTTTGCGCCAACATCTGGACCCGCATTATTCAATGCAGAAGCAGGAGCATCTATTAATATAAAACCATTTACATTATTCATAGATTAATTCCTCCTTATCTTTATTTTCACTTTCAATCTCGTCGTTTTTTATTAAACTTTCTTTTATTTCTTCATTGCTATTATCAACTAGCCAATTATGCAATTGCTCATAAAGCCTAAAAATTATAAGGTCTTGGGTTTCCTTCCAAGATAAATTACCTTCAGGGAAAAGATATTTTTCGTATTCATCAATTGTAAATAAAGGTTTTTCAAGCCCTGCACTTATCCTATCTTTAATTATGAGTCTTAGTACATTCCTAAAATCTCCATAAGTTTTTGATGTCTCTAATTGCGTAAGCCTTCGCACATTTCCTTTCATTTTTATTAGTTGTGCAATATCATCACTAACTCTTTTTATAGTCTCAAGTCTTTTTTCTTCCAAACCTCTCACTCCTTTCATGTAATACTCAAGAAAACTCCAATTTACTAAAGTTTTTCTCTCACTAGCGTCTATAAAATATCCCAATATTGACTGCCCTCTCAAAAGCCTTTCATAAACATCATTTCTTAAGTTTTTATATTTTCCTTCATCCTCTAAATCAACTTTTTTTGATGATATATACCCTCTTTTTATAATCTTCTTCCAATTGTCCTTTTCCTCATGTTGAAGGGCATAAGCCAAAAATTTAAATATCTTATCTGGCATATCGTATATTGATAAATTATCAATAGGTGGTTGATTAAAATTAGTAAAATAGTAAAGCCTTATATTTGTATTTTCTTTTTGCCAGTCCCTTCTATCATAGGTTAATATAATATCTGTAGCCAAATGAAACAAAGCATTTATAGGATTTGTATATCCTTCGTCATTACACCCAGTGTATTTTTTTGTCGCCTTTTGCATATCAATAAATGCCTTGCATTTATTAGCATAAATTTTCTCCACTTCTTTATTATTTGACTGTAAACACACTAAATTACCGGCTTTATAAAAGATAAGAGGAGAAAATTGAATAGCTAAAGCGCAAGCAGAACAATAATCTGCCCCTTCGCTCCCATAAGAAAAGAAATTTACGAAATCACTTGTTCCTGTTAAAGGCACTTGAGTTTTTGTAAAATGCCTTTTTGAATTTCTCCTGCCACAAGCAATACAATTTCCTTCTGTAGATAATGGAGTAATTTCTGATAACAACTCATTTAAAAATTTACCATACTCACCTTTTTTGTCCTTCACACTAGGATTTGTCAACTTACTATTAGGAAAAATAGAATACATTATCTTATTCCAACCTTCTTTGATGTATAAATCAGTTATCTCATCAATCAACTTCTCTAAATCTTCCTTTTCAATTTCTTCTGGCTTATCTTTCCCAAACCATACTAACATAGCAGTTATACCGGCATCTACAAAAGGATTTCCCGTATATGTAAATATATTCTTCACCAATATCACCTCCTCCAATAAGTTTACACTTTTACCTAATATATTCTACAAAAACCTCAAAAATCCTCCAAAATTTCCAGTAAAATTTTATAAAAAACTGATACCCAAAAATAGGTATCAATTAAAATGTCAGCTCTTGTCGTTTTATTTTTCTAATTCCTCTGTTAATTTAATTATTTCATCTATCATATCTCCAATATACTCAATTGTATCCAATAATGGCTTCTCTGTAGTTATATCCACTCCCGCCATTCTTGCCAGTTCCACAGGAGTTTTTGTACCGCCAGCTTTCAATACCTCTTTCCAGTCTTCCAAAGCCTTTTGCCCTTCTTGTAAATATCTCTTGTTTACTTGTGTGGCTATAGTAAGTCCTGCACTGTAAGTATATGGGTAAAGTCCCATGTAATAATGAGGTTGTCTCATCCAGGTAAGCTCTGCTCCCTCATTTATTTTTACAGCATCTCCCCAAAACTTCTCTAAAACTTCTCTTTTTAATTTATTTAAAATAGGTGCTGTAACAGAACCACCTTTATCAATTATCATATATACTTCTCTTTGATAAGCTGCTTCTAATAGATGGGTCACAAAATTGTGATAATAGGTTCTCGATATCAAGGTAGAAAGTACCCACCTTCTCATCCTTTTATCCTTATTATTTTTCATCAGATAATTAGCCATTAAAAGCTCATTCATTGTAGAAGGAGCCTCTACAAAATACATAGATGGTCTAGAATCAAATATATTTTGATGCTGGTGAGCTAAATAAAAATGTCCTGCATGACCTAATTCGTGAGAAAGAACAAAAACTTCCCTCATTTTGTCAGCCCAGTTGATTAAAATATAAGGATGTGAGCCATAAGGTGAAGCGCAAAAAGCTCCTGTAGACTTCCCTTTGTTTTCGGCAAAGTCTATCCATCTTTCATTAAATGCCCTTCTCACCATTTCCCTGTAATCTTCGCCAAAAACTGATAAACCTTCTTCTATGTACTTTTTAGCTTCTTCAATGGTTATAGATGGTTCAAATTCAGAGTCTACTTCCAATTTTAGATCAGCAAAAGTCATCTCTTCTATCCTATGTATTTTTTGTAAAAGTTTTGCAAATTTCCTCATATAAGGTGCTAAATGTTCCATTATCAAATCAATTTGTCTATCGTACAGTTCTCTATCAACTTCCTGATGAAACAAAAGACTGTCAATAACAGAATCAAAACGCCTTAAAGTTGCTATAGTCTTTTCCTTTTGCACCTGTGTCTGATAAACTGCTGCTATGGTGTGTTGGTATTCTCTCAATTTCTTAGAAAAAGCCTCAAAAGCAGCTCTTCTAATCTTAGTATCTTCTTCATATTCCCACTTTGTTTCAAACAAAGAAAAACTCAAAGGATACTCTTTCCCATCGACTGTAAAAGTTCCAAAGTCCATATCTGCCAATTTTGCCATATTGTAAATATGTTCAGGTGCCTCTAATACAGCTGATAATGCTGATAAAGCTTTTTCAACCTCTGGATGAAGAGCATGTTTCTTTTTTCTGAGTATTTTTCTAAGATAATTTGCATTCTCTTTTGATTCTTCTATAGCTTGATTTATTATTTTTTCATCTAATACTATAATTTCTGACTCTATAAAACTTATCCTGCTTTCAATATCAGAGGCTATATTAGAAAATTTCATTTGTTTCTGTAAATTTTCTGTGTTTGTTTGGTCCACTGAAACAGCCAAATGAGCATAGGAACCTACAAGAGTAAGCAATTGGGCTAATACCTTTAATTTATCCAAGCAGTTGTTAATCGTCTTAGAAGTATCAATTTTGCCTTTAAACTCTTCTTCTAACTCCATTGTAAGTTCTTGCACCTTCTTTATCGCCTCCTCATATTCCTCCTCTGTTTTGAAAATCCCTGACAAATCCCATGTCAATCTTTCATCTACATCTTTTCTCTCTAACAAATGTGTACTCAAGAAAAATTCCCCCTTTTTAATATTTTTAGGTCCTTGCAGAATCCCAAAATCCTTATGGATTAAAGGCTCATACTGTATCCTTTCAATAGTAATTCCTTTATTTACAAATAGCCCTTTACTTATCCTTCCTTAATTATATTATACATGTAAAAGCAGATATTTCCAAAGAAAACTTCAAAACTCTTTAAAAAAATGATAAAATAATTGTTAAACAAATAGTCTTACAAGGAGAGATTTATATGGACCTCGGCCTTAAAAATAAAGTAGCATTTGTAATGGCTGGAAGTAAAGGTCTTGGAAAAGCAGTCGCTTTAGAACTTGCAAAAGAAGGAACCAATGTCGCTATAATCTCAAGAAGCGAAGAAAACCTTAAAAAAGCAGCCGATGAAATAAAGTCGGCAACAGGAAAAGAAGTTTTAACAATTGTAGGCGATGTAACCCGTAAAGAAGACATTGAAAGAGCTGTAAGAGAAACGGTAGAAAGATTCGGCACAATCCACATCCTCTTTGCAAATGCAGGAGGTCCTCCTGCTGGTGGATTTTTTGATGTAAAGCCTGAAGACTATTTAAAAGCAGTTGAATTAAATTTAATGAGCACAATATATGCAGTGTATGCAGTAAAAGATTTTATGATAAATCAAAAATGGGGAAGGATAATAGCTTCAACATCAATATCAGTAAAACAGCCCCTTGATAATTTAATCCTTTCCAATGTCTCAAGAATGGGAGTAATATCATTTATAAAATCTGTCTCAAATGCACTAGCGCCCTTTGGAATTACTGCAAATGCCGTAGCCCCTGGTTACACAATGACAGAAAGAATAGAAAATCTCCTTAAAGCAAGAGTTGAAAAAGAAGGTATAACCTTTGAAGAAGCTGAAAAATCCATGATTACAGACATTCCTATGAAAAGGTTAGGAACTGTTGAAGAATTTGCATCAACCGTTTTGTTTTTAGCATCAGAAAAAGCTTCCTACGTAACAGGGGTAGTGCTTCCAATTGATGGTGGATTTATAAAAGGACTGTAAAAAATAGGTTGACTATTATTTCACATATGGTATAATATAAAAATAAAAATTAAATATCCTCTTTTATCATGAAGTATGTGCAGGTAGTAGGAAAGATGGCGAGTTATAGTATGCTTTTGAGTTTTTTCTCAAAAGTAGACTATAATAAGTCATCACAGACCTAATTCCGAAACCTGTCCAGAAAAATGCTAAAAGAGGCTGGGGCTCGCTTTGGTCCGCTGGGCCAAAGATAGACTATGCGAAAGCATGGTTTAAGGTGAGTCTTCAACTAAAAGTTGAAGGCGAAGCCTGGGCACTCTACCCTCTTTACTGGTAGAGTGTTCAGGCTTTTATTTTTTATAAATTTTTAATCAAAAGGGAGGAATAAAAAATGTACAAAAAAATTTTGGTTATTTTAATGTTTATAACTCTGACCTTCACACTATTTTTAGCCGGGTGTGGAAACACAACGACAGGAGAAACGACTTTACAAAAAGCTCAAAAAACGGGAGAAATAAAAATTGGATTCGCAAATGAAAAACCTTACGCCTATAAAGATGACAACGGACAACTAACAGGAGAAGCAGTAGAAATAGCAAAAGTAATCTTTGAAAGGCTCGGCATAAAAAAGATACACGGCGAATTAACAGAATTTGGTTCTTTGATTTCTGGCCTTAAAGCGAAGCGCTTTGATGTAATAACAGCAGGAATGTTTATAACCCCTGAAAGATGCCAGCAGGTTGCCTTTGCAAACCCAGAATATTCAATCGGAGAAGCATTAGCTGTTCAAAAAGGAAACCCCAAAAATTTACACAGTTATGAGGACATAGCCAAAGACTCGAGTATAAAAGTCGCTGTTATGGCTGGTGCACAGGAAGCCAAAATCTTAAAAGAAGTGGGAGTAAAAGAAAACCAAATTGTGATTGTCAATGACCAGCCATCAGCCATCGCAGAGTTAGAATCTGGAAGAGTAGACGCAGTTACAATGACTGGACCTTCACTACAGGCCATGTTGGACTCAGCTAAAAGTGACAAAATAGAAAGAGTAATGGACTTCAAAGACCCAGTAATCAACGGAAAAGTCTTGAGAAACTATGGAGCAGCTGCCTTCAGAAAAGAAGATACAGATTTTGTCAAAGCTTACAATGAAGAATTGGAAAAGATGAAACAGTCAGGAGAATTATTAAAAATCCTTAAAAAATTTGGATTCACAGAAAACGAACTGCCTGGCGACGTAAAAGCCAAAGACATATGCAAATAACCTTTTAAATTTTGCAGGGAGTAAAATTTCTCCCTGCACTCCTTTTTACCAAACAAATATGGGGGTGATTAAAATAGACAAGATATTAAACATCTTGCTAAGATTAGTAGATGCCTCAAAAGTTACAATTTCTTTAACAATTGTTGCAGCTTTACTAGCCTCTGTGATTGCTTTTGTTTCAGGAATTTTATTGCTAAATAGGCATAAAATAATTCGATTTCTTGTACGCACTTACGTTGAAATATTTAGAGGAACTTCATTGCTTGTTCAACTTTACTGGATATATTTCGTTCTCCCTTTTTTCGGTATAGAGTTACCTAAATTCACAGCTGGAGTCGTAGCAATAGCCTTAAACTACGGAGCTTATTCGGCAGAAATAGTAAGAGCGGGTTTTTTATCAGTACCCAAAGAACAAATAGAAGCTGCAAAAGCTTTAAATTTTACGTCTTCACAAAGGATGAGATATATCATATTCCCCCAGGCCATCAGAATAATGCTACCTGGATTAGGAAACCAAATGATAGAACTCATAAAGGGTACAGCCTTAGTATCTTTAATAGGCCTAGAAGACTTAACTTACTCAGGAGTGATAATGAGAACAAATGACATAGCAGATACCTTTATAATATTCATCTTAATACTGCTAATCTACTATGCAATATCTACAATATTTGCATCAGGGTTTAAGCTATTGGAAAAACGCGCCAATGTAGGGAGGGCATAAAAATGTGGAGTTGGTCATTTACATTTAAAGTCTTGCCAAAACTTTTATCGGCTGCAAAAATCACTTTTATTGCAACAATCTTGGGGTTTTTATTGGCCTCAATTTTAGGGCTTGTCTGGACACTTTTAAAAAGAGCAAAAATTCGATGGATATCCTCCAGTGCCACAGCCATAGTAGAATTTATACGCCGTACTCCTTTATTAATCCAGTTATTCTTCCTGTACTACACATTGCCAAGTTTTAATATAAGATTACCCGCTCTTACAGTTGGAATAATCGGATTAGGACTTCATTACAGCACTTACCTGTCAGAGGTCTACAGAGCCGGAATTGAAGCAGTTGAAAAAGAACAATGGGAGGCAGCAAAGTCATTAAATTTTACTCCTTATCAAACTTGGACATTGGTCATATTGCCTCAAGCTATCCCACCAATTATACCAATGATGGGGAACTATTTAATAACACTTTTTAAAGAAACACCTTTACTTGCCGCCATTTCTGTTGTTGAACTTTTGCAGCAGGCAAAAATAATAGGTTCAGAGTATTTCCAATATCTAGAAGTATTTACTTTAGTAGGGATAATATTTTTCATCTTTAGCTATCCTTCCTCTTTGCTCGTACAGTATCTAGAAATAAAATTTAAAAGTCCTGCAGAAAAAAGAATGTAAAAGGGGAGGTTAACAATGGAAAGTACAGACTTTATTATAAAAACCACCAGAAAAAGTAGGGTTCAAAAAAAGGATATAAAGCCAGAGATGATTGTACATGAAGGTACCATAACTAGCTTTGACAATCCTTTAGTGAAATATATAAATGTAAAGAAAAATTTTGGGAAATTGCAGGTTTTAAAAGGAATTGACCTTGAAGTAGGTTATGGAGAAAAATTAACTATTATAGGTTCTTCAGGTTCAGGAAAAACAACCCTCATAAGAATGCTTATGACATTAGAAAAACCATCAAGCGGAACCATAGAAATTGAAGGAGAATCCCTATGGACTATGACGAAGAATGGAAAAATTGTTCCTGCAGATGAAGCACACCTTAGAAAAATGAGGTCAAAAGTAGGAATGGTATTTCAGCAATATAATCTGTTTCCTCACATGACAGTTTTAGATAATTGTACTATTGCGCCTATAAAAGTAAAGGGAGTGGACCCCGAAGAAGCAAAAGAGCAAGCCATTCAAATGTTAAAAAGAGTCAAAATGGCAGACAAAATCAACTACTATCCGAATCAATTGTCAGGAGGCCAAAAACAAAGAGTAGCCATTGCAAGAGCAGTTTTAATGAGGCCTAAAATCCTTCTACTTGACGAGGTTACCTCTGCTCTTGACCCAGAAATGGTAGGAGAAGTTTTAAATGTCTTAAACGAAATAGCACAAGAAGAAAAAGACATGGCTATGATTTTTGTAACTCATGAGTTGGATTTTGCCCGTGAAATATCTGACCGCATAATTTTTATAAACGAAGGATATATTCTAGAGCAGGGAAAACCCGAATCAATCCTCAATGACCCAAAAAGCGAAAGATTGCAAGCTTTCCTATCAAGATTCAAAGAAAACCGCAATTTATAACGCAGACAAAGGGGACGGTTCCTCCCGTCTGAAAAACTCAGACAAAAGGACCCGTCCCTTTTGTCTGTTTTGTATTTAAAAGAAAAATTTTTTGTGATATTATTCATTATATCTACATATCTACCTTTTATAGGAGTGAATGAGAAATGAATTTTGAAACCATAGCCAATTTGTTTGCTTTACATGGATACATCATCATTTTTTCTATTTTGACTATAGAACTAATTGGAGCTCCAACTCCTGGTGAAACCCTTCTTACTTACTGTGGTTTTTTAGTTTTCCAGGGCAAGCTAAATTATTTTTTGACTATAATAATCGCTACAGTCGCTGTTATTACAGGCATAACAACTTCTTACTTCCTTGGTATCCTTCTAAATGAAACTATTATAAGAAAATACGGCAAATACATACACCTTACTCCCAAAAATTTGGAAAAAGCTCATAAGTGGTTTGATAAATATGGAAATCATTTGCTTCTCTTTGCCTATTTTATTCCAGGTGTAAGGCACATAACAGGATATTTCTCTGGCATAACAAGGCTATCATTCTTAAAATTTGCAGTACATGCCTACCCTGGAGCATTAATATGGATAACTACATTTGTTACATTGGGAAGATTTTTAGGATATAACTGGACTTTAATCCATACACATCTTAAAAAATATTTCATTTTGGGCGGCATAGCTCTTTTAATAGCC
This sequence comes from Thermoanaerobacter uzonensis DSM 18761, assembly GCF_900129115.1. Taxonomy (NCBI): domain Bacteria; kingdom Bacillati; phylum Bacillota; class Clostridia; order Thermoanaerobacterales; family Thermoanaerobacteraceae; genus Thermoanaerobacter; species Thermoanaerobacter uzonensis. The sequence continues at coordinate 15,408 of NZ_FQUR01000027.1, forward strand.
ATTTTTATTTATTATAAATATATTTTGAAAAACAAACAGCCACCCGATTCAGATAATAAAGCGTAAGCTTCCAATCTCATAGAAATGTCATTTACCTCATTTCTTGATATTGACAAAATAAAAAATACCAGCTATAATATGAAGTAAACTTCACGTGAAGTTTACTTCATATTTAGGAGGGATGTTATTGAAAAATAAAATACGAGAATATAGATTGAAGAAAGGCATGACTCAGCAACAATTAGCCGAAGCTGTACACGTCTCGACAAGAACCATTATTTCATTAGAACAAGGAAAATACAATCCATCACTAATGCTGGCGTACCGCTTGGCTGTTTTATTTGGGACAACAATTGAAGATTTGTACTGTTTAGAGGAAAATATGAAAGAGGAGGATAAAAAATATGAAAATAAAAAGTGAAAAAATTATAAATATAATCCTCGGTATTTCTTTGCTAATTGTAAGTTTTTATGCTTATATGACAAAAGGGCATGAAATAAAATTCTTAATTGCTGCTGCATTTGCCTTTGGCTTGGTGGTAATAAGCATATTTCTAGCTAGAAAAAATGAGGTTTTTAAAGATGTTTTACTTAAAAATGCAGATGAACGAGATCTTTATATTGCCATGAAAAGCGCTCAGGGCACCTTAAAGTTTATAAACAACATTTGCTGGGTTTTTGGAGTTTTATTTTTAGTACTGTATGGTATCACATCCAATTTTCTTTTTATGGTCATGGGATTAACTCTATTTGCCTTAATAGTGGTCATGTTTATAACATTACTGATTAGTCAAAATTATTATGAGAAAAATAGCTGACTATTTTGGTTATAGATGTATTTAAGCTGTTAAAAAACGCAGAAGATATCATCAAGATACTGAACGGTTCCTCCCGTCCGAAAAAAATCAGACAAAAGGAACCGTCCCCTTTGTTTGATAATAATCCTCATCTACCAGGAGGAATAAATGTACTAATTAAAACAAATAATGCTGGAACATTTGCTACCAAAACAAGAACTATTATTCGTGGTGCGATGTCGCTGATATTTTTTTTATGTAAATACTTGTAATGTTGATAAACTAAAATGTTATTAAGTATTAAGACCGTAATTAACATAAGCCTAAGAAGAATCATAAAAACACCTTCTTAAAATTGAACTCTATTAAAATAATAATCACAATGATTAGCATCTTGTTTAGCATTGTAAAAATATATTGCAGAACTTACCACTCCACCTGCTCCTGCAAGTAATCCAATTATAGTTCCTATTCCTACCGTAGTATCTTTATTATTATATGTAACAACCGTTAACTTATCTTCTTCCTCTACAAACACTTTTCTTATACTGTTATTATCTTCAACTATTTTTACTGTATATTTATTTCCTTCTATAATATACGTTTCAGAAGAAATTTGTGATTTATTAGCAGATGCTTTATCCGCAGCAAATACTACCTCAAAGGATGAGACAGTAAAAAGCAGCAAAATTAAAAATAATGAAATTACTTTTTTGATATATTCTTCCTCTCGTCTCGTCTTCAATATTTTACAATTTTACTCAATCAAGCTTCAAAAGCTCATCTTACCGCTAAATTAAAACTCCATCATCACCACCTCACAAAAATAATTTAAACTTTTTTCTTATATAACAGCATCACCTCCCAGGCATATAATGCCATCTTATTAAATCTTCTTCTCTATCTCCTTTACATATCTTTCCTTTAACTATATAATATATGGTAAAGTAAATAATTTCAACCCGATTTGAATCGGGATGGGGTGTTAAAAAATGGATGGATTCTATTACGATTTACAATCTTTTGGTGAAGAACTTAAAAATATACGCAAATCTTTGGGACTTTCCTAAAGCGATGCTTCTAAATATGGTTTTATTAACAGAGATACTTTAAGAAAAATTGAAAATGGTAAAGTGTTCCCTAAACAGTAAACTTCAGATCTTTTGAACCGTCCACGGTGTTTGATTATGCCCATAAAAACATTTTTAGCTCGTCTTCTACGTTTCTTATACCGCTAATGCAGATAAAAGGGACGGTTCCCTTTGTCCGAATTTAAATTGTTCAGATGAGAGGAACCGTCACGGCGTTTTTTTAATGCCTACTTCTTCATAATCTAACAAAATTAAGAACTCTTTTGTGTTGAATATTAATAATCATCCAATTTTGTTGATAAACTTTTTAAGTCCTCCGTAATCATTTTCAAAGCAAAAGGAACCGGTCCTATATTCATATAGGCAATATTACCTATTTCCCTCCAGTTGCTTTGTGTTTCTATAAATCTCCTAAGATAACCATCGCCAACATTAAACCAGCTCTTATAAAAAATCTCGATAACTAGTCTTATATTTAAAAAGACCTTCCCCTCTTTTTCATATTGAACAAGTTTTTTATCAATCTCCTCAAATTCTTTTACACTATCATTCCAGCTTCTAATTATGCTTTCTGCAGAAACATCATTAGCTTTTAAGTCTTTATAATGTATTATATCTGGGTACTCCATCCAATCTTTTGAAAGTGTCGCAAATATATAGGAAAGTTGGTATTTAACAAGAGCCAATGAATAAAAATTATTTTTTTCTAATTTTTTTGCAGTGTCATAATTTCCTAAAGAATATTTATAAAGTTCTTCACCCCACGATTTGCTTTTTATTTCGTTTGATATAGATTCTATCGCTTTTCCTGCTCTTTCTTTATATAAGTTTAAAATTTCTCTTTTATCTTCCTCAGAATGTTGCCCTATCTTTATGGAATCCATAATTATCTTACTACATTCAATTTGATTTTTCGCCATTTGAAGAACCAAAAGTGCCGAACCTAAAGCTCTAGCCCTTTGTACTTGTGTCTTTTCATCTTTAACACTTTCTTGGCTTAATTTTTCATACTCTGATAAAAATTGTTCTACCTGTTTAAATAAATTAGTTCTAACATTTTCAATAGTATCTTCTACATATGATAGGTTGAGCCAGCTCTCAAAATTTATTTTGTTATTATTTTCATACTCTAATATTTTTTGAGACAACCTTTCTACTTCATATGAGAGTGTCTTGTAAATATCCAAAGCCTCGCCATATAGGCCAGGTAAGTCATTGTCCGACAAACTAAATGGCAAGACATAATACCCATCAACCAACACTTCTTTTGCATACTCCCAAGTTTCAATCCAGTTATCATTTCTTTCTGCAGCATCCTTCATTTTCTGTGTAACTTGCTCTAAATTTTTATTTTGATCGGTTAAATAAAGAAGTTTTTTATCATTACCCATTCTTTTAAGAAGATTCAATGCTTGCAGATAATCTTTTTTTGCTTTTTGTATCATCTTATCGCTATTGTTTTCAGCCATAACTACTTTATTAATAAAATCAAATTTTGGAGGATTATTGCCTATTTTCGTTTTTATACTGTTTGCAATTCCTGGCTCATCATTATTTTTGTGAATATTACAACTTGGCAGTATTAATATTAAAATAAAAAAAATGCTTATAAGAGAAAAATATCTCTTATAAGGGTCCGGAAAATTCTTCACCATAAATTTCATCCCCCGTTACTGTTTTTTATTGACCAATTTTAAAATCTCCTACAAACCATATATTTATATCCTCTTCTTTTATCCATGATATACTCATAGCCCTTATTTCATCAGACTTTTGTGCATTAAGTTCTTTTGCATATTGAGTAAGAGGTATATGCTTGATATTTTCTTGCTTATGAAACCGCTGCATCAATTGTAATACCTATAAAAGATACAGGAATTGAAAATGTTCCAACAGCCCTTGTATGTGGGTTTACACCTTAGCACACAGACAAAGGGGACGGTTCCTCCTGTCCGAAAAAACCAGACAAAAGGAACCGTCCCTTTTGTCTGATAGGTAAAATTACGTATGAAATCAATATCAAAAAGGCGATTGTGAGTATTAAAAGTTTTTCATTACATCATTCCCTTTTATATTTTGGGTATTTATAAATTTAACATATCATTTTTGTGTTAGAATGATGTTATAACAAAATAAAAACTATGGTAAAATTTTATATCTGGTCTTTACGAGGTTTCCTCAGTTAAATTTATATAATTTTTCAAAACAGTACCATAGCTTAAAGCTGTAGTACCAAGTTTTATAAGTTTTACAAGTTTTTGCCTTTACCTATATAAGGTTTTGCTTCTTCATATTCTTTAGTTACTAAATCGTAAAAAAATTCACATGCCTCTTCCTCCGATTTAAAAGTTTTTATTGTATCTTTATTTCCCCTCTCATCTTGATAATACACTATCCATGTACCATCACCATTTTGTTCTAACCAGAAATCGGAAGAAGGTGCAAATTGTCCAGGAATACCCCACCATTCTTGTGGTATATTATTTTTTATTAATTTTTCTTTTAATTCCTTCAAATTCATACTATTTCTCCACCTATCTTATATATCCTTTATTTATTAATTCTTCTATTGTCTTTGGCATTTTGTATTGTATCCCTCCTCCTGGCTGGTTAAACCATGATGCTGTCTTACCTTCCAATGCCTCAAATGGTTTTACTACTTTAATATACGTTATATGGTTTTGTAATTTTATATTCTGGCGGCAAAGACCTCATCTCAAAGGGTGTACCTGCTGATGCTGCAAAATATTTAATCCGTACTACACAGAAAAATTTTATTCTTTTAGTTTCCTGTGATATATATCCGCTATTTCTTTCAGGTTCTCCTCCAATGAAGGTTCAACTTCCCAATCTTCGTGAGTAAAATACCATCCATATCTAACCCATCTCTCTCCTTTCGGTGGCAGTTTATTCTCTATTGCCATTTTCCTTATTTCCTCCAATTCCTCTTTTATTGCTTCCAATTGGTCTATTTCTCCGTACCCAGGTATCCCTTGCTTTCTATTCTCAAGTTCTTTATTTACTTTTGGCAACACTGCATCTATCTCTTCTATTAAATCTGAAATTTCATATCTTATTTTTCTCTTTAAAACCATTATATTCCCCTCATCTATT
>NZ_FQUR01000028.1 GCF_900129115.1 Thermoanaerobacter uzonensis DSM 18761
ACATTTACTACGTCATATGCCCAATTGTCTTTTGTTACGTCTTTGAATTCTTTGTTGTATTCAAAGACTCCATATGTTGAGAAGTGTTTGGCTTCAAAGGTTATTGTGTTTGTTCCTTTGTCAACTTTTCCTCCTACGTATTCCCATTGATTTGTCGTCTCGTTTAAGTAGTATACTCCTATTTTTCTTATGTCTTTTCCACCTTTTATGTTAAATGTCATTTTTACTGGTGACCCTATTTTTATGTCTTTGTCTCCTGCTTTTATTGTTATGTCATAGGCACTTGTTATTGGCTCGAAAGATGATGCGGTTATTTTGCCTTTGTTGTGTATGTTAAGTTTTATTGTTCCTGCTTTGCTTATTAGGTCAATTGCTTCTTGTGATACTGCTAAAGTTTTTGCATCAAATTGAAGGGCTACTTCGTCTGATTTTACTACCACGTTTTTGTTGTTCTCTGCTATTAAGTTAAGTACAGTTACAGGTATTTCTAATGCTTTTTGAGGTGTAGTTCCTATATTTGTTAAGTCAAATTGTATTTCTTTCTTTGATGTGTCTTTTATGTCTTTTGCTATTTTGTTTTCGTCTATTGTAAGTGTTGTTGTGTTATTTTCTACAACTATTTTGCCTTGTGATACTTCCTGAGATGGTTTCGTTGTCTCTTCAGTGCCTGCAGGTGGGGCCACTGGTGGAACAATAGGTGTTATACCACCACCACCTCCACCAGAAGAAGGTACTTCTTTTACTGTGATATTAACTTTGGTAGTTTTATTACCAGTTTTATCACTATAGCTTATCTCAATTGTTGTAGTTCCATCTTTGACTCCTTTTACAATTCCTTTATCCACTGTAACAATATTCGAATCAAAATTATACTGAGCACTTGCCGTCACATCTTTTGTTGTACCATCAGAATAGGATGCCGCAACTTTTAGTTGTGCTGTTTCTCCCACTTTTATTTCAATGGAAGGTGGTTGTGCTGTTATATTTTCAAGTATTGGGTCTGTTACTGTAATTGGTACATTTAACGCACTATTGTTATACACAGCAGTAAGCACAGTGCTTCCTTTAGAAAGGCCTTTTACGGCTCCCATAGTGTAGTCAGCAATAAGCGGATTTGCAATTATAAATTTAGTATAATTTGTAACATCTACTTGACTGCCATCTGAAAAATAATTATAAACTGCAATTGGCACCATTTTGCCTGCTGGAACTGTTATAGATGGTGGGTCAACACTTATACCCAATGGTACAGCGTCTGAAACTACAACTTTTATATCAACAGACTTATTATCATATGTGGCAGTTATTGTAGTCTCACCCGGATTCACTCCAACTACAATTCCATTACCCTCTACTTTTGCAATGTCCCCATATACAGATTCAAATACTGCTTTATCTGTTATATTTTTTGTTGTACCGTCTGTGTATATTGCATTAACGGTTATTTTGCCTGTTCCCCCAACCGGTATATAAAGTGGATTTGGATTAGCTTTAAGTGAGTCAAGCATGACTTTTTCAAGCTGTATTGTCTTTGGTGTTCCATTGTAGGTTATTGTAACGTAATTTTGTGTATCTGAAGTATATACATTTGCAGCTACTGTAGCTTCGGCTTTATTTGTCGCCACATCTACTGCACTTATCGAAATGACATTATTCCCCACGTTAAGCGGTACTCTAGCAGTAAAGGTATCATTAAATGTTGTATAGTCTTCAGCTTCTTTGTTAAGTATATTGTTGCCATTGATAAACAATTTGTATCCAAATCCTGTATCATACACACTGCCTGCTACTGTAAGGCTTACTCCCTCAGGTGAAATAAAGCCTTTGAAATTATCTACATTTAAAGTAATTTCAGGTTTTGTAACGTCTATATAAATGGGTATCGCAAATTCTGTCTTGTGTTCATATGTTGAAGGGTCGTCTGCATTATACAATTTATCAAATGCAAGGAATTTTATCTCTTTCTTTCCATCACTACCAAAATGTACTGTTGTTGTGAAAGTATTGTCTGGATTGACCGTTACTTTTTCATCATTAATATAGAGTTCACCCATAAATGTCGTCTCATCTTCTATGGTTCCTGAAACAACAATATCTCTTGTATTAAATATTTGTGCTACTTGAGGTTCTTTTACAGTAATTACAGGTCCAAAGTTGTCTTTTATTTCTTGGTTAAATGCAATACAGCTATTTTTTAGTGTTATATTAGAAATATTTCCTGCATAGTCTACACCAAGTACAGCTATAAATGTATAGCGGTTTGGAAGGTCTACTTCTGTTGAAACAGCATCACTTGGCAGTGATTTTGTTTCAATATTTGTGACATTGCCTGTCACAGGGTCAATCTTCCCTGTAAAAATTATATAGGACTCTATACCCGAACCTTTATCACTACCTGCCCACGCCACTGTTGCTTTTCCGTTTGAAATGTAATTTTCGTTTAAATATCCATATTGATCGACATAGCCATCATTTATCATAACTTCAGGCAATATTGTATCGACTTTAACAGGCATTTGAAGAACTTGTGTCCTTGCATTCGGATAATCTATCTTAGATTCAAAGCGCATATAATATTGTCCATCAGGAACTGCTTCAAATTGTCCTGTCGCAGAGTTAAATGCTTTGCCGTCCCATATCCAAGAATCAGAAATCTGAGCTTTGGATGTCTCTGCTACGTTCTTTCTTAAATATTCCTCTTGGGATATTTTTCTTATTACATTTCCTTTCTCATCTACAACACTTACTTTAAACTCTCTTGCATTTCTCATAAATGAAAGCACTGGCTGCACATAGTCAAATACACCATCACCATTTGGCGATATGGCAATTGTAGATGGATCAGGCGTCTTGCTCCCAAGGTTCCCTAAGAAATATAATTCATTGTCTATATCTCCTGCAAGACCTGTAAGTCCATAATAAGTGTCATCTTCCCAAAGAGGTGAATCTATAATTCTCGGTTCATCCCAACTTCCATAAAAAGCTGTATAAGGTACGCTTAGTTTTGGAAGATTGCTATCTTCTGGAATAAAGCTTAAAAATCCTTCCGCAAAAATATTTTGTGGAACATTTTGAGGAATTATCAGTGTGACATTTACAGCCTGTTGTCCGTTTGCAGGCACTGTCACAGTATCTTTATCAAATTCAACTGTCCCCCCTGTAAGGGTTGTTGTTTCAGCAAAGTTAAATCCCCAAAGAACATAATCTGTCAAAACTCCATACTCGTCCCTTAAGGTATACGTAACATCGCTGTTACTATGATTTTTAAGAGTCAAGGTAAAAGTCGCACTATTTCCAATACTGCCAAGTGCAATACCTGCTTTTCCATTTGCATCTGTAATTGTCACAGGTGTCTTGATAGCCTTATCTATTTGAATCATACCTGCCCCTTGTTGTCTCGGTGAATAAGGATGTGGATTCCTTTGCCCCCCATAAGGAGCAGCATTGTTATTTGTATCAATTATAACTTTGGCTGTATTCATAGCCATTATTTTAGCCATTTCAACAAAGTCTCTGCCATCTTTGAATGTCAATTCACCTTTAGATACTTTATCTTTAAGAGCTTCAGCAATTAACGCCATTGCACCTGCTACATGAGGTGATGACATAGATGTACCGCTCATCAAACCGTAAGAATCTTTATTAAGTGTTGAATATATGCCGCCGCCAGGTGCCATTATTTCCGGTTTAAAGTCAAAGCTTGGTGTAACCCCCCAGGATGAAAAGTCCGTTACATTGTCTCCCGGAGGAACTCCTAAATTATTTGTTCCTATAGCACCATCAAATTTTACTGTGACTTTTTGCCCTTGATCTAACAAAGCTTTAATTGCAAGTCCTGCATCTCTTAAAATAGACACAGAAGGAATTTTCGTACCTTCTCCTAATGTCATTGAAATTGTTCCTGTAGTATTATTGAAAATTACTGCAGCTACAGCACCAGCATTTTGTGCATTTATCGTCTTTGCGTTAAATGTAATAGAACCTCTTGAAATAAGGGCAACTTTACCTACTACATCTTTACCTTGAAAATCCTCGGGTCTACCTAATCCACAATATACTACCTCATACTCTCCTTTCAAGATATCTGCAGGGTCAATAGGGTCATGGTCTGTAGGACTTCCTACAGAATATACTACTCTGTCAAAACCTTGTGGAGCAGGATTTACAGAAAAGCTTTTTCCTGTAAGTCCAGGATTTATAGAAGCAGCCACTTGAACAGCATCAAGCCACAATCCAGGCGAGCCAACAGTTCCTATATCTGGATCCATTGAATATGGATAAAATTCTGCACTCGTCGAATAACTGGAGTTACCAGCCGAAACAACAACTATTACGCCATTGTCAACAGCGTTTTTTATCGCCAGATGCTCAGGGTCATCAGGGCGAACGAAACCTGCTGTTGAGCCTAAGCTCATGTTTATAACATCTGCTCCAAAAGCAACTGCGTGGTCAATACCTGCTACTATATCGTCTGAAAAAGCAGATGCAAAATTAGGATTGTTTGAAAATACCTTTTCAGCTATAAGCTGTGCCTCAGGTGCAACCCCTTTAATATTACCATTTGCTGCAACTATACCTGCAACGTGTTGCCCGTGCATTGACTGTGTGGCCCCAATATCTATAATTTGATCATTGTTGTCTGCCCAGTTCCAACCAACAGGTACTTTATCTGTAAAATATTTATAAGGAAGACCTGTTGTATTTGCTATTTCTTGTACTTTTGCTTGAGTCAATTTTGCTTTGGAACTATCTGTTATTTTCATATCTTGGTGCCTATAATCTATTCCTGTATCTACTATTGCAACAACCATTCCTTCACCTTTATATCCCAAGTCATTCCACACGGTTGGTGCATTTGTTGAATAGATTGCTGTTGTCATGTCAAGGAAATATTCATTTGCAATTCTTACATCTTTTACTCCAGGCAATGTTTTAATTTTTTCTATGTCTTTAACTTTTACCTCGCCACTTATGCCATTCAAAACGGTTTTATATGTATGTCTTGGTTTAAAATTGAAATTTTTGCTCAATATGCTTTTTAATTGAGTTTGTCCTTGAGTAATTTTGTTTAAAACAGTCGTTTTTTCATTTTGCGTCAAAGTTTTGAGAGTCTTGTTAGACTTTAATGCAAATGAAGCAAGACTATCCTTTTCTAATTCCACAATAACTCGTACAGTTTCATCAGGATTATATTTTTCAATCTCTTGCTTGGAACCATCTCGTAAATTTTGTATTTCTTCTCCAAATTGCTCTACAATTTTTGACTTGCTTTGATAGGGTTTAGCAGTTTCTTTAAAATTATCTTTAGCAATCTCTTTTACAAGATTATAATCGATTTTTAGCGAATCTAAAGTAAGTTTTGGGTTATCTGACGATGGCATTTGCTGAGAATAACCAAAAGAGCTAAAAGCGCTAAATACCAATGTAAATGCAATCAGAAAAACTAAAAACCTTTTGCCCATAAAATCTTAACCCCCTTGTTTTTCATCTTCCTTATGTTCCGACAAAAAAATGCAATTTTCTCTCCTTCACCCCCCTTTATGAAATATCTATAATCTAAGGTAATAAGCCCTTAGATTGCATAAGTTTAATAATTATAAATAAAATTTGTAATTATTGTAGAATTTGATACATTTTATTTAAAATATAATATACTAATCTTTTGCTTGGTTATTTGTCTGATTAATATTTAATGTTATATAAATTTCATATTCAATATTATTCTACATAAATTATATTTTTCCTTCTTTGGAAACATAAAATTTTTTATTTATAAAACCTACTTTTTGCAAGAAATTATTCATTTTATAAAGTTAAAAAGCCACATGCTTTGCATGTGGCTAGAAAACGCTTTTATAAAATTTAAGTATTTTTAAATTTTATATTTTCTTTAATACTTCTATTGCCTTATCTAATTGAATATCCTTATTGTTTAATTCTTCAAGCAGTTTAACTAATGCATCATAAGTGTTTTTATCGAAAACCCCTGTCGGAGTTAATCCCGCTTTCTCTTGCAGTTGTTTTACAGCGTTCGCCGTTTTAGGTCCAAAAATACCATCTTCCGGACCCGCATTAAACTTCAATATATTTAAATTCTTCTGTAAAATTTTCACATCATTTCCTCTGGAACCTACTTTCAATGTGCCATTAAATTTAAATGAAGGAGTATATTGAGTATTTACCACATATATATCTGGTTTCAAGCCTTGTTTGTCAATATATCTGCCTGAAGGGAGTTTATACCTTGCAATTGTAAGCTTAAAACCACTTCCATCTGGCAATGGCACTACTGATTGGACAGTCCCTTTTCCAAAAGATTTTTCTCCCACTAATATACCCGCTTTAGTATCCTGTATAGCCCCTGCTAATATTTCAGCTGCAGAAGCAGTGTTGCCGTTAATTAAAACTGCTAATTTATACTTAGGATTATTGAGATAAGAATAATACATTTCGTTTTCTCCATTTTTTGTCTCTACAGTCAATACAGCTCCTTTTGGAACAAAAAAGTTTGCAACGCTTACCGCCTGTGTAAGGAGTCCACCGGGATTATCTCTTAAATCAAGGACGATTTTATTTATGCCGTTATTATCCATATACGTGAGGGCATTTGCTATATTAGATATGGTATTTTCATTGAATTCTTGTATTTTTATGTATCCAATTCCATCGATTATTTTATAAGAAACTGGATTGACACGAATTATTTGTCTGGTAAGTTCAAATTCTCTCATTGACCCTCCTACGTCAAAAGTGACCTTTACTTTTGTACCTTCATCCCCAATTATCATGTTTACTACGTCATTTATATTCATTCCCTCAACGCTTTTGTCGTTTACCGCTTTTATAATATAACCACTTTTGATTCCAGCTTTTTCAGCAGGTGAACCTTCTAAAACAGAAGTTACAATAATTTTCCCGTCCTTTTCAGTCAAGACCATTCCTGTCCCACTGAAAGTTCCAGAAGTATTTTTAGTAAAATCTTTAAACTCTTCTTTTGTAAAATATGTACTATATTCATCAAGGCTTGAAAAAATTCCTTTTAAAGCCGCTTCTTTGAGTTGATCGTACGTCACATCTCCAATATAATTATCTGTTATATACTTCATTATAGAACCAATGTCTGCAAGGTTATCATATAGTTGTTGATCTGTCGTGGTTTGCGTTGAAGATTCAGCAAAAACATGTACTGGAACAGTAAAAGCAAGACTTGCAGCGATTAAAAATGTCAAAATTAGAGCCAAAAATCTTTTCACAATATATACCTCCATTTCTAATATCTTGAGTTTATAATCTCTTCACTACTACAGTTTAATTATATCACACTGGTTAATCATAAAATTTACCACATAATAAAATTTCAAAGGTTTCCCTATACTGATAGAGAAACCTTTGAAACTTGAGCACCGTTATTTTCACAATGGAGTTTGTACACTCTATAATCTATCTCCATGCCAGTATACACACTCCCCACTCTTTCTATTACTTTATCTACTTTATCTTCCGAACAAATAGCCATAATTGTGGGGCCTGCTCCACTTAAAAAAACAGAATAAGCACCTGCTTCTAAAGCTTTTTCAAAGCAGGCATACATTTCAGGTATAAGTTTAGAGCGATATTTTTGATGGAGCATATCTTGAGAGGCAATCTTTAACAAATCGTACCTTCCACTAAACAAAGCAGCTGTCAAAAGAGAAGACCTACCTGTGTTGAATACAGCATCTTTAAAATCTACTTTTTTGGGCAATATGCTCCTTGCTATTTCCGTCTTTAAAACTTTTTTTGGAGTAAAAGTGATAAATTTTAAATCATTTTCTAATTCTTTTTTTACATAATAAGTACTTACCCCGTCAAAAACAGTTATATTTAATCCCCCATTTAGAGCAGGACCTACATTATCAGCGTGTCCTTCCATAGAAGCCGCAAGGTCTAAAATTTCCTCATGGGTTAAAATACCCCCTGCAAGTTCATTTGCTGCTAGCATTCCGCCAATTATTGCTGCCGCACTACTTCCAAGACCACTCCCTATCGGAATACCATTTTTTATCTCTATTTTTAATCCCTCATATTGCGTCTCAGTTTTTTCAAAAACTTTTTTAGCCGCTTTGTAGACAAGATTATCTTCAGTCGTTTCTATTTCTTTATAGTCCTCTCCTGAAACCTCTATCAAGAGCCCTTCTTCTATAAATCCCATGGAAATTTCCGTATACAAATTTAGTGCCACTCCTATGCAGTCAAAGCCTGGTCCCAAATTTGCTGAAGAAGCGGGAATTCTCACTTTTACCATGTCACTCTCCATATAAAACTTCCTCCAATGCTTTTAGATTCGTCTCTATCGTTTTTATCTCTCTACCTAATTTAACAGCAGTATCTGGATCCTTTAATCCATTTCCCGTTAAAACACAAACAACAGATTCTCCTTCTTTAAAAAATCCTTCCTTGTATTTCTTAATAACTCCTGCAATAGAAGCTGCTGAAGCAGGCTCTGCAAAAATACCTTCCTTCTTGGCTAAAAGCGCATAAGCCTCCAGTATTTCTTCATCTGTAACTTTGTCAATGAGTCCACCCGACTCATCCCTCGCAGCGACAGCCTTATCCCAACTGGCAGGATTACCTATTCGTATTGCTGTTGCAATAGTCTCAGGATTTTCAATTATTCTGTTTTCAACGATAGGTGCAGCCCCAGCTGCTTGAAAACCTAACATTTTAGGAAGTTTCTTTATTTTCCCCGCATTATAATATTCTTTAAAACCCATCCAATAAGCTGTTATATTCCCTGCATTTCCCACAGGAAGCGCAACATAGGAAGGAGCATCTTTAAGTTCGTCACATATCTCAAAAGAAGCTGTCTTTTGTCCTTCTAACCTATAAGGATTTATAGAATTCACCAGCGTTATGGGAAATTTTTTTGAAATCTCTCTAACTAACCTCAAAGCATCATCAAAGTTTCCATCTATGGCAATAACCTTAGCACCATAAGCAATGGCTTGAGCAAGCTTTCCTAAAGCAATTTTGCCGCCAGGTATAAGTACAATGCTCTTGAGCCCTGCCTTTGCTGCATAGGCAGCGGCAGAAGCGGAAGTATTCCCCGTTGAAGCGCACACAACTGCATTAGAACCTTCTTCTTTTGCCTGCGACACAGCTACAGTCATACCCCTGTCTTTAAAAGAGCCTGTTGGATTTAACCCTTCGTATTTCAGATATATTTTTATGCCTGGAAAAAGTTTTTGAAGATTGGTAGCCTCATAAAGAGGTGTATTACCTTCTTTTAAGGTAACTATATTTTCCTCTTTTATTTTAGGCATAAACTCTCTATAAGCTTTTATTAGGCCTTCCCACCCCATTGACTATTCCCCCTCTACTTTTATGACACTTTCTATATTTTCTACTTCCCTCAGATTTTGTATTTCTTCCAGGGCTTCAAATACTTTCCCTGTATTCGCAATATGAGTGATCAAAACAATCTCCGCAGTATCCCCTAAAACCCCTTTCTGCACTACTGACAAAAGGCTTATTCCCTTGTCTCCTAATATACCAGTAATTTTGCTCATTACGCCAGGTTTATCAAAGGCTATGAGCCTTATATAATATTTGGATACAGTATCCACAATAGGAAGAAGGTCTGCATCTTCGCACCCATTTTGAATTACAATATGGTTTTTTACATCCATTATGTCCGCAACAACTGCACTGGCAGTAGGCATCATACCCGCACCTTGCCCATAAAACATAACTTCCCCTACTGCATTTCCATCAACTAAAATAGCGTTAAAGACTCCATTTACGCCGCTTAAAGGATTGTCTTTTTTTATCATGACAGGATGTACCCATGTTTCTAATCGCTCTTTTTCGTCAATTTTTGCATAAGCTATAAGTTTTACATTGTACCCTAATTCTTCTGCATATTTTATGTCAGATTTAGAAATAGACTTTATACCTTTTGTGTAAATTTTTTCAGGCAAAATGAATTTGTCAAATGCTAAAGTGCATAGTATAGCAAGTTTTCGTGCCGCATCAAAACCTTCCACATCATCTGTCGGGTCTATCTCTGCATAACCTTTTTGCTGAGCATCTTTTAAAACTTCTTCAAAGTCCAAACCTTTTTCTTTCATTTCTGTTAATATATAATTCGTAGTTCCGTTTAATATTCCTTTGATTTCGTATATTTTATTTGCTGCAAGACATTGTTTTAATGGCCTGATGATGGGAATACCACCACCGACTGATGCTTCATAGAGAAGACTTACTTTATTTTCTGTCGCAAGTTTTATTAGCTCTTTACCGTGAACTGCTATGACTTCTTTGTTTGCAGTGACAACATGCTTACCTTTTTTGAGAGCTTTTATGATATATTCTAAAGCAGGATGTTCTTTCCCCATCACTTCTACCACTACATCTATTTCTTCATCTTCTAAAATGTCATTTGCATCAAAAGTTATTTTCCCTTCTGCAAGGGGTGTCCTCTTTTTATTAGGGTCTTTCACAAGTATTTTCTTTATCTCGATTTTTTCCCCTATCTTTTTTTCAATATTTTTACCGTTTTGGTTGATTAAATGAACTACACCTGTTCCAACTGTGCCAAGGCCCATTAGTCCTATCTTCATCCTCAATCCCTCTCATTCTCCCAAAATTTCTATTTTCCTAACTCCGTTTTGACTGGATAATTTCTCAAGGAAATTTTCTAAACTCATTTCCATGTACTGAGTATCAATAGAAATAGTTACACTGGCCACTCCCATAGAAGGCATACTTTGATTTATGGTGACAACATTTCCCCTCGCATTTGCTACCACATCCAAAATAGAAGAAAGCACTCCTGGCATATGGTCTAATACCATAGATAAAGTTATGATTTTCCCCTTGCTAAACTTAGAAAAGGGAAAGACATAATCTCTATACTTGTAAAAAGCACTGCGAGATATGCCTACTTGTTTTACTGCTTCATTGATAGTTTTCACTCTACCTGATTCTAATAATTCTTTCACTTTTAAAGTTTTTTTAAGAGAGTCTGAAAGGATCTCCTCCCTTATTATATAAAGTTTACTGTCTTCTCCCACAAATTCCACCTCCCATTGTTCTTCTGGAATAAACATCATTCCATATATGGAATACATTTTATCACATTAAATTATAAAAATCAATAGCAGTTTACGTTTACTAAACAAAAAATTAACCTATTGTCTATCTATTTATCTAACCCATGCAAATAATTTTAATCATAAATATTCATTAAAAGCATTATTTTTAAGATATATTTTGTCCAATATATTTCACTTTACCATTAATCATTAGTATATTTATTCAATAGTGTGTATTTTTAACAATCAACATGACACAATTTTTTTAAGTAAAAGAAGGATTTTTTTAAAAAACGTCGAATATATTATTTGTAAAACTATTTCAATCCATTAATTTATCAACATTCTGCATTTTTACCTTCATCATTATTTATTTTGAACTAATATGATGAAGGTAGGGTGTCAGTTTATTTTTTAGAAGGGGGGATAAACTTCTGACTTATTAAAATTTTGTAACTAAATAAGCAAATTTTTAGAAGGGGGTTGCTATTAAATGGCAAGTTCAAGTCTGTTTAGAAAGAAAACTTTAGATATGGTCTTATCAGAAACAGAAGCTGCTGAATACAAATTGAAAAAAACTTTAACTGCCATTGATTTAATTGCATTGGGATTGGGCGCAATCATAGGTACGGGTATATTTGTTATCACTGGTGTTGCCGCTGCCGAAAAAGCAGGTCCTGCAATTGTGCTTTCTTTTATTATAGCTGGATTGGCTTGTGCTTTCGCAGCAATTTCATACGCTGAATTAGCGTCAATATTCCCAATTGCAGGTTCTACCTATAACTATACTTATATTGCAATGGGAGAATTTATAGCTTGGATAATAGGATGGGACTTAATACTCGAGTACGTTTTTGCACTTCCTGCAATTTCGTTAGGTTGGTCTGGTTATTTTACCAACCTCCTAGCAAGTGTAGGAATAAATATCCCTGCCTGGGCAGCCAACTCTGCATGGCAAGCAGCGGGAGGACTTGTTAATCTTCCAGCAATGGGAATTCTTCTTGTCATTGCAATCTTAAACTACATCGGGGTAAGAGAAACCGCTACGGTTAATAATATTGGCGTTGCCTTTAAAGTATTTGTTGTTCTTTTCTTTATCTTTGTCGCTGCATGGCATATAAAACCAGTCAATTGGCATCCTTTTATGCCTTATGGATGGCAAGGAATATTCCACGGCGCTGCAATTATCTTTTTCGCATATATAGGTTTTGATGCTGTTTCTACAGCTGCTGAAGAAACAAAAAATCCAGCCAAAGATATGCCTATTGGAATTTTGGGATCTCTTGGAATAAGCACCCTTTTGTACATCGCTGTTTCAGCAATTTTGACAGGTGTTGTTTCATACACAGAGTTAAATGATCCAGCCCCTGTTGCAAAAGCTCTAAACTTGATAGGTCTAAACTGGGCAAGAGGACTTGTTTCATTAGGTGCTATTGTAGGTATCACAACAGTTTTACTTGTTATGTTCTACGGATCTACAAGAATAATCTTTGCTATGTCTCGTGATGGGCTTTTACCACCTGTTTTCTCAAAAGTTCATCCAAGATTTAGAACACCTTCTCTGGCTATATATCTTATAGGAATTGTAACTATGTTAGTAGCAGGATTTTTACCAATTAACATAATCGCAGAACTTGTAAATATAGGAACTATGTTAGCTTTTATACTCACTTCTATCGGTGTAATAGTATTGAGATATAAACAACCAGATTTACCAAGAAAATTTAAAGCCCCAGGTGTACCATGGACACCCCTTTTGGCAATAGCCTTTGTACTTTCACTTATGGTATCTCTCCCCTGGCAGACATGGGTGAGGCTCATTGTATGGCTTATAATAGGGCTTTTCATTTATTTCGGTTATGGAAGACACCACAGTATACTGGCCAAAACGTCAGAAAGGTAACAACAAAATCAAAAATGCGGCAAAGTACAAAACTTTGCCGCATTTTTTCATTTTTTATATTTCCACCACATCACTTTCAATATTTCTCAATGCCATGTGCACCTCAAATTTTACTCCAGATTTTTTAAGTGCATTTGTAACAGTAGCAAAAGCAAGCTCTGGCCTGTTGTTATTCTGGCTTAAATGGCCTAAAAAGGCCATCCCTATAGCTTTCATTTTAAACAGCTTCAGTAGAGCATCTGCAGCTGCATCATTAGAAAGATGGCCTAAATTAGATAAAATTCTTTTTTTAAGAGGCCAAGGATATGAACCATTCATAAGCATTTCTATATCATGGTTTGCTTCTAACAGTACTACATCTGAACCTATAAGATGATTTGCAACACCTTTTGTCATATAACCTAAATCAGTAGCAATGGAAATTTTTTTATCGCCACATTTAAAGGAAAAACCTACCGGTTCCACGGCATCATGAGACTTTTTAAAGGGCATTATTTTTACATCCCCAATTTCAAATTCTTCTCCTGTGGTAAAATAGAGTTTGTTTTTTTCGGAAATTTCTTTTATGTCTTTCTCCATTACCTCCCATGTGGCTTTATTTGCATATATAGGTATATTGTATCTCCTTGAAAGTACCCCCGCTCCGATAATATGATCCTTATGCTCATGAGTTATAAGAATGGCAGATAGACTTTTAGGGTTTATACCTATGTTAAATAATGCTTTTTCAATTGTTCTACCGCTTAAACCTGCATCAACAAGTATATGTACATCTTTATGGTTTATGTAAATAGCATTTCCGCTACTTCCTGACCTCAAAGAACAAAACTTCATAGCTCATATACCCGCATTTGCGGGTATCCCCCTTTCTTTTGCTATCACAATAATTATAACAATTTTTCTAAGGCAAGTGAAGAAATTTTCTTTTTAAAAGAAAAGTAATTATTCACATTCGATCTGTGTGCAAATTTTTCATAGCTTAAAAATTCCTCATAATTCTAATAGAAAGGCTTTCAACATTAAATTATCAACATATTCACATACATTTGTGGATAAGTTGATAATTTAAAAATATAAGAGGGTAATAACCCCTCTTATAGGGAAAGACCTAAATTACGTCCCTCAGAAATAGCGTGAACAATCTTTCTCACTTCTTTAGCATCTCCTATAACATGAAGCTTTTCTTGTGGTAAAATTTTACTAACCTCTTCGTAAAGCGAAGGATCTGGTTTTAAACCCACGGCTAAAACTATAGTATCGGGAAGTGGAAGCTCTTTTTCCCCTTCAGGTGTATCCACCAAAAGGACCTTTCCTACTTCCTTTAAACGAGTTTTTACATAAATTTCAACACCTCGTTCTTTTAAGCGCTTCATAATGAGAATCTTCTCAAAAGCTCCCATGTCTCTTGCAACTTCCTCCAAAAGCTCAATAACTATTACCTTTTTGCCTTGTTCTGAGAGATAATCAGCAGTTTCCATGCCTATTAAGCCACCACCAATTATAGCAACTTTATCGCCTGCTTGTTTTTCTCCTCTTAATATTTCTACAGCTGTCAAAAAGCCGTATTCTTTAAGTCCGGGAATAGGTGGTACAATTGGCTGCCCTCCTGTCGCAAGGACGACTTCGTCAGACTCCCATTTTGCTATTTCTTCTGCTGTGGCTTTATGATTAAGATTTAAAGTGACACCAACCTTGGGAAGTACCTCTTTATAGTATTCCACGATGCTTTTCAATTCTTCTTTGTGAGGAGGAACAGAACCGGGCAAAACTTGACCTCCTATCTCTCCTTTTTCCTCATAAATGTATACTTTATGTCCTCTTGCAGCAGCAGTATAAGCTGATTCCAAGCCTGCAAGTCCAGCACCAATGATAAATACTTTCTTTCCAGGTTGAGATGCTTTTTGTATTTCGATTTCCTCCTCCTTGCCAACTGATGGGTTGAAATTACAGCCAAAGCGGCGTCCTGCTCTTAATTCATCTAAACAGCCTTGGTGACAAGCAGCACAACGGCGTATTTCCTTGCTGCGTCCTGTGGTAGCTTTTTCTACAAATAGCGGATCAGCCACCAAAGGACGTCCAAGAGCAACTAAATCAGCTTTTCCTGATACCAATATTTCTTCTGCCAATTCTGGCGTATTGATTCGCCCAACAGCGATAACAGGAATATTGACCTGTTCTTTTATCTTTGAAGCAAATTCCCATGCCAATCCTTTTTGCGTTCCTAAAGTTTGCAATGTAATAGCACCAGACTCACAGCTACTTCCTAAAGAAACATCAATAGCAGCAACACCTTTATCTTCTAATATTTTAGCCAGACGGATTGCATCCTCTAATGCCCAACCTCCCGGTACAAATTCATCAGCACTAATGCGTACAATAATTAGAAAATCAACACCTATCTCTTTCTTTATTTCATCTAATATTTCTATCCCAAAGCGAATTCTATTCTCAAAGCTGCCACCATATCCGTCCTCTCTTTTATTAGTATGGGGTGACAAAAACTGGTGAATGAGATAACCATGTCCAAATTGTATTTCCAATGCATCTGCACCAGCTTCATAAGCTCTGACAGCAGCTTTTACGTAAGCATTTTGCCATTTCTTTATGTCCTCATGAGGTATTCCTTGTGGTTCAACTCCAATAGTTGGACAAGCTATTGGAGAAGGTGCGATAAGGGGTAATTTAGTTACCATTGGATTTGCTATTCGCCCCGCATGGTTGATATAGACTGCGACTTTGCTACCAGCCTCCTGTAGGGGGGTAATAAGGCGGCGAAGCCCCTCTACCATTGAATCATCATAAATACCTAATTGACGCGGAATTTCTTTCCCTGAGAGGTCTACATATGCTGATTCTAAAACAATTAAACCTACTCCCCCTTTTGCTCTATTGCCATAATATTGAATTAGCTCCTCTGTAACCTGTCCCTCTAGTGTAGCATAACCAGTTTTAACAGGCGCCATTACTACCCGATTTTTCAAATTTAAATTGCCTATTTTTATGGGCTTTGTAAGTTCCATCTTATCACTCCTTTTAGGCAGTGTATTTTAAAATAATGTTCATAATTATTAAATTCGACATAAAATAGTCAATTCCTGCTTTGTTAAATTTTTGTCTTCATTTGCTTTGAAATGTAAATTTTATATAATTATGTCTTCTCCACCTTTTCTAAGCCCAAGGATTTCTCTTTCAGAATATTTGGTAGTCCGTAAAATATAAAAAATAACTGAATCTTCGTCTTTGTCTATTATTCTTGAAAGCTCTATTTTTAGTTTTTTAAGATTGGCTTCTGATATTTCGCCTTCTAAAACAGAATTTTGAACCCAGTGAAGGTATTTTCTGCAAGTTTTTAAGACTTTATTGACCCTTTTTTCATTCACATCGTATACTAAAATTAAAAACATATCTTATCACCTAAATTTACCATTGTGCGATAAAAGGCTTATACTTTTCTTCTTCAATTAAATGTTTTTCTAATTTATACAGCTCTAACCTTATAAGTCTTCTATAAGAAACATTGTTAGAAAGATTCCTGTGTTTAATAGTTGTAGCAAGTTTATCTTCAAATTCCTGCACAAATACTTTTTTCCCTTTTTCTTTGATTAATAATCCTTCTGCATCTTCTTCAAAGTCTTCTTTAGTAACCATTTTCTTGCTAAGCAAGGTAAATATAGTCCTATCTACAATGATAGGCTTAAAAATCTCTGAAACATCAAGATTTAAAGAAAAACGTCTAAAATTAGTCGCATGCAAAAAACCTATTCTCGGGTCTAAGTGGGTTTTGTATATTTCACTTAAAGTTGTCGTATACATCAAAGAATTTCCAAAGCTTATCAATGTATTCAAAAAATTTTGAGGTGGTCTTTTGCTTCTAAAGTCAAACTTAAAATCTGGGTTTTGAATTATCTTATCAAAAGCCTTATAATAATATTCCCTAATATTACCTTCTATTGCCATTAATTCATTTATTGTAGAAGTTAAATCAACGCTCTCCCCTAATTTTTCTATGGAGTAAATGACATCTTCCAAATCTTTACCTCTATTTGAATAATATTTCAAAACTTGCTTTATATTCTTGTAAGCTCCTTCGACAAATTTTTGAGCAAGATAAAGCCTTTTACTTCCATCATTATAGTGCTCAGCTTGTCTTAATATCATATAGCCTGAGTTTAAATGTTCTCTTGGATAATAAGACCCTACATAATATCCATAATGATTGAAAAAATGAAGTATAATCTCTGATTGTGTTAAAAACTCAAAAAGTCTTTTGTTAAGGCTTACTTCTCCAAAAACCATTATTTCAGAAGTATTTTCTACTGGTATAAATTTTCTTCCATTTTCTCCTTCAAAAAATAGAGTATTATCTTTTCTTTTTAATTCCCCATCTGAGAAAATATAAATCGTTTTTTTCATGACAGACAAAACTCCTTATACCCGCAATTTTTACAATATGGAATTTTTATAAAAGCAGGTGGCTTTTCTTTATGCACTATACCTTTAATTTCTTCAATTGCCTTTATAACTTCTATTTCAAATTCTGGTGTAAGTTCTACTACTTCCCTCTTCCTTTCTTCTGGAAAAAAAAGTTGCCCTTTTGCAGTTATTCCGCTTTGCTTTAACTTGTAAAGATAAAATAAAAGTTGCATTTTAGCACTTTCAGCTGCTTTAGAACTTTTCTTTACCTCGCCAATTAAGATATTATCTTTCTCCATTCGCACAAGGTCTAATACCACATTTTCAAAATGAATCTTTTTTCTATCCCTTTGATAAGAATTTTCATCAATAAGCCTACCTATTTCAATATAAGGATGTTCTTGGTCAGGCACTATCTGATGTGCCATAAGCCAAACTTGCCTTTTACAAATGGTATAGCTTTGCATCAATGCTCCTGTAACCTCAAATTCCATAGTATCACTTTTCTCCTCCATACTCAAACCCTATTTCCCCCACCTTACTCAAATCCTCAATAAACTCCTCCAGCGATGAATAAGTATCATACACTTAAATCACCTTCATATCTTATTAATTTCCTATTTAAATTATCCAAAGTTTAAATTACTTTGTACTCCAATTGTCGCAATAAAAATTTAATTAAAAATAATTTTAGTAAATTATTTGTACAATTCATCATATGTAGGCTAAAAACAATTTATATCCATGGACAGAACCTACGGTTATAAAGTTTCAATTCCTTATAGGTAGGCTAAAAACTATC
>NZ_FQUR01000029.1 GCF_900129115.1 Thermoanaerobacter uzonensis DSM 18761
CGGAGTGGATAAACGCTGAAAGCATCTAAGCGTGAAGCCCGCCTCAAGATTAGGTTTCCCACCCGAAAGGGGTAAGACACCTCGAAGACCACGAGGTAGATAGGCCGGGGGTGTAAGAGTGGAAACACTTTTAGCTGACCGGTACTAATCAGTCGAGGACTTGACCTTTGGCTTTGTGCAGTTTTGAAGGTCTAGATTTCCGGTGGCGATAGCGGAGGGGAAACACCCGTTCCCATTCCGAACACGGAAGTTAAGCCCTCCAGCGCCGATGGTACTGCATAAGCGGAAGAGTAGGTCGCTGCCGGAATTAAAAATATTCCTCAGTAGCTCAATGGTGGAGCAACCGGCTGTTAACCGGTAGGCTGTAGGTTCGAGTCCTACCTGAGGAGCCAATTTTTAAGAGATGCGGATGTGGCTCAGCGGTAGAGCATCGGCTTCCCAAGCCGAGGATCGCGGGTTCGAATCCCGTCATCCGCTCCAGAAGAAAATGAGAGGTTCTGCGAGGTAAATGCAGAACCTTTTTTGGTATTTTTTATAAAATTACAAAAAGAAGTGTCAATTAATTTAGAAGGTGAAAGAGA
This sequence comes from Thermoanaerobacter uzonensis DSM 18761, assembly GCF_900129115.1. NCBI lineage: Bacteria > Bacillati > Bacillota > Clostridia > Thermoanaerobacterales > Thermoanaerobacteraceae > Thermoanaerobacter > Thermoanaerobacter uzonensis. Next base: position 582 of record NZ_FQUR01000029.1, read on the forward strand.
TGTTAAATGGAAAAGTAGCGATTGTAACTGGTGGTGCTGGGGATATAGGAAGAGAAATTTGTATAGAGCTTGCAAAAGAAGGGGCTTCTATAGCAATACATTATAATAACAGTTATGAGCAGGCTGTTAAATTAAGAGAGTATATAAAAAGCAATTTTAGTTATGCAGAAATTTTTAAAGCAGATATTTCAGACAGACAGCAGGTAGACAACATGATTGATAGTATTTATAATAAATTTGGTCGTATTGACTATCTTATAAATAATGCAGGAATTGCCCAAATCAAACCATTTATAGAAATAACAGAAGAAGATTGGGATAGGATGATGAATGTCAATTTAAAAGGTCTTTTCAATTGCACACAAAGTGTTTTGAGACATATGTTGCCTCAAAAACATGGGAGTATAATAAACATTTCTTCAATTTGGGGTATTTCAGGTGCTTCCTGTGAAGTACATTATTCAGCATCTAAAGGAGGAATAATAGCTTTTACAAAGGCTTTGGCAAAAGAGTTAGGGCCTTCTAAAATAAGAGTTAATTGTATTGCTCCTGGAGTAATTGATACTCGAATGAACAACATTTTAAATAGGGAAGAAAAGAAACACTTAATTGAGGATATACCACTTATGAGTATAGGGAAACCTCAAGATGTAGCAAATGCTGTACTGTTTTTATTATCTGACAAGGCAAATTTTATAACAGGGCAAGTTATAACTATAGATGGAGGATTTATATAACAAGGCTTTGGTGAAAGCCTTGTTTTTATATTGACTTTTTCAGGAGAGATAGCTCTTCTTCAGACAATTCTCTCCATTCCCCAGGTTTTAGATTTTCGTCAAGGGTGAGACTATCCATTGCCAATCTTTTAAGGTATATGACCTTTTTACCGACTGATTCAAACATCCTTTTTATTTGGTGATATTTTCCTTCTCTTATATAAACGTAAACTTTCGACACATCAGAAGAAGAACAAAGAATTTCAAGGTTTGCGGGAAGAGTTTTATACCCATCTTCAAGTATAATGCCTTCATTGAAAGCTTTAATGTCGCTTTCATTGACAAAACCTAATATTTCAGCATAATATTTTTTTATAACATTCTTTTTTGGTGATAAAAGCTGATGTGCCAAGTCTCCATCATTAGTTATAAGAAGCAATCCTTCTGTATCTTTATCAAGTCTTCCTACGGGAAATGGATTTCGAGCTTTTAATTCTTGGGGTAATAAATCAATAACAGTTTTTTCTATAGGATCAGATGTAGCACTAATAACTCCTTTTGGTTTATTTATCATGATATATATAAATTCTTTGTAATTGATCTTTTCACCATCAAATAAAATTTCATCAGATTCAGTATCTACAATTAAACCAGCATCTTTTACTGTATTTCCATTTACCAATACAAGACCTTCTTTAATGAATTTTTTAACTTCTTTTCTCGTACCAATGCCTATATTCGATAAAAGTTTATCTATTCTCATTTTTGTCATATAAATTACCTCCAAAAAGAGTTTATGATGTAATTATAACACGAAATTTTGTATTTTTAGAGTATTATAATATTGGTTTATTCAATTCACCTTAAATTACTTGAATTATAAATTAGATAAAGTGCTGTGTCCTCTACTTTATTGTGAATATATTTCAAGTAATCGTTAAGATAAGATTATAACAAACAAAATTCAAGTAAAATTTATAATAATTAAAGTAAATCTTGCTTTATAATTAAATTCAGATGATTTATAATCTATTACAAGAAAACGATTTTAGAGGTGTTAAATTTGATGGTAATTAAAAGGAAAAAAGTGACCATGAAAGATATCGCTGAAAGGTTGAACTTATCAATTAATGCTGTGTCCCTGGCTTTAAATGACAAGGTGGGGGTGAGCGAAGAGACAAGGAAAATAGTTTTAAAAACAGCTGATGAAATGGGGTATTTTGATGAAAATCCCTCTTTTATTGCTAAAAATCACTTTAGGAATATTTGTCTATTGATTGAAGAGAGAAATTTCCGAGATACTCATTTTTATACAAAAGTAATTTTAGGTATAGAGAATGAAGCAAAGAAAAATAATTACGATATTTTAGTAAACTTCATGAATCAAGATGATTTTCAGGTACCTTCCAGTGTTGAAACAGTATGATATACCAACTGTCCTTGTAGACCATGCTTCATTTACTATAAGTACAGATGCTGTATTAACTCAAAATATGCCTGGCTCATATATGGCAACACAATATCTTATTCGAAAAGGCCATACTCAAATAGGTTTTTTTGGTGAAATAGATTTTTCTTTAAGTTTTAAAGAAAGATGGTTAAATTTTAACGAGGCGATGAGAAATGCAGGACTTAATGTAGATCCCATATTTAATGTAAATCCTGGATATTGTGTAATAGGACAGGTAGAACAATATGTTTTAAGCAAAAACTACAAAAAGGTAGCAAATATTATCTCGAAGTTAGATAAACTTACTACTGCATGGGTATGCTCCAACGACAGTGCTGCTATTGCCTTGTACAATGCATTCAGTATCTTGGGTATTAAAGTACCTGACGATATCTCTGTAGTTGGCTTTGATGATATTGATATATGTAACATTGTGACACCGCATTTGACTACTATCCGCACTCTTTCCACATTTCAATGCCATGATTTCTCGGCCAATAATTAGTTCCTATTATAAATTCATCTGCAAATTTTGCCATTTTACTACCTCCGTTGTATTATTTTAAAACAAACTGTATACCTTCTTTAAAATTCTTGCTAAAAATCATAAATAAAATAAGTATTGATTATGGTGGGAAAATTCTTGTGATTTTTATAAATCATGAAGATATAAACATTAATACTAAAATAAGTATAGGTGGAAAAACAAGAAAGAATGAGAAAATACAAGATTTAATCGGCGGAAGGCAGATTAATTTAGAAAATTTCACAATAGAGGCTAATGGAGTAGTTGCAATATTGCTGGAAAAGGGGGTATAAAGATGTTCAGGCTAACAAGACTTAGTAACAAACCTATATTGTCACCAATAAAAGAGCATGAATGGGAAAAGGAGGCTGTTTTTAATGCAGCAGTAATATATGAAGATAATAAATTCCACTTGTTTTACAGAGCTACATGTATTACGTGTATTACGGAGCAGCAGATACCCATATAGGTGTAGCAGCCATTGAAAAAGAAAAAGTAAAATTTTAAAAGGAGTGTATTAAGTGATAAAATTAAAGAGATTATCAGATAAGCCAGTATTGATGCCAAAAGCAGAAAATGAATGGGAAAGAGCAGCAGTTTTTAACACTGCAGCAATTTACGACAATGGACTGTTTCACTTGATTTACAGGGCTACTGACATTGGACCTCACGCCAAATATGGGAAATATACTTCTCGCCTGGGGTATGCAGTCAGCAAAGACGGAATTAATTTTATGAGATTAGACAAACCAGTGATGAGCAATGAGACAGAACAAGAGCTCAGAGGATTAGAAGACCCAAGGATAGTCAAAATTGACGGCATTTATTATATGATGTACACAGGTTTTGGGGACAGGTTTCATGATGACTATAGGATTTGTTTGGCTACCTCCAAAAACCTTATAGATTGGGAGAGAAAAGGAGTAGTTTTAGATGAACCTAATAAAGACGCCTCTTTATTTCCTGAAAAAATCAATGGAAAGTATGTGATGCTTCATAGAAGGTATCCAGATATATGGATTGCCTTTTCAGAAGATTTAAAAAGTTGGTATGACCATAAGCCTATCATTAAGCCAATTCCTGGAACGTGGGAAAGTGCGAGAGTCGGAATTGGAGGGCCGCCTATTAGGACAAAAGATGGTTGGTTTTTGATATACCATGCAGCTGATGACAATAATGTATATAGATTGGGAGCAGTCCTTTTAGATTTAGAAGATCCATCAAAGATTATTGCAAGGCAAAAAGAACCTATCTTAGAGCCAGAACTACAGTGGGAAAAAGAAGGATACATTCCTAATGTTGTATTTAGCTGTGGTAATGCAGTAAAAGATGATACTATTTACGTTTATTATGGGGGCGCGGATACTGTTATAGGCGTGGCGATATTAGAGATAAAAGATATCAAATTTTAGCAGGCTTTTAAAAGGCCTGTTTTTTATTTACAGAAAAGTACTTGACATGCCAAAAAGGATTAATTATAATACTTATTAGCAGCCGAATTTTAAGAGTGCTAATATATTTCTACTCTTCTTAGTTTTTATCATTCTTATAAATTATATCACTTATATCACGCCCTTCTTTTGTTTTTAAGTTTAATTTTTGAAAAACTTCATAAAGGAGGGGTCTTTTATGAAGGCGTTGTTATTGGCAGGAGGTTTGGGAACAAGGCTAAGACCTCTTACAGATGACCTGCCAAAACCAATGGTTCCTATCATGGGAAGACCTCTTTTAGAAAGGATCATTTTAAACCTTAAAAAAAGTGGAGTGGATGAAGTTGTAATAAGTACTTATTATAAGTCTCAGTACATTGAAGATTACTTCAACTCAAAAGAGGACTTAGGTGTAAAAATACACTACATTACAGAAGAATCTCCTTTAGGGACTGGTGGGGCAATAAAAAACGCCGAAAAATTTTTTGATGATACTTTCCTCATTTTAAACTCTGATATTGTCAGTGATATTGACTATGCAGATTTGATAAAATACCACAAGAGAAGAAGAGCTCAAGTAACTATTGCATCTATTGAAGTAAGAGATACTTCTCAGTACGGAGTTATAGAATTTGATAAAAAAGGCTTTATAACTGCTTTCAAAGAAAAGCCCAAACCAGGCGAGAGCAATTCTAAATATATTAACGCAGGAGTATATGTATTTGAACCTGAAGTGCTAAAAGAAGTTCCTGAAAATACAGTAGTATCTATAGAGAGGGAGACATATCCCAAACTTTTGGAAAAAGGGTATAGAATGGCTATTTATAAATTTAACGGCTATTGGATAGATATAGGTACAATAGATAAATACAAAAAAGTTCATGAGGACATTTTAAAAGGAAAATCAAGATTTGTAAGTACTACTTCCTCAAGAGGTATAATTTTAGGAGACAATGTTAAAATTCATCCTACCGCAAAAGTGATAGGACCTGCTTATATTGGAAATAATACTGAAATGGATGCCTATGCTACAGTTGGTCCGTATACAGTAATTGGGAATAACTGTCGAATAGGTCAAGAGAGCAAAGTATCTCAAAGTGTATTGTGGGATAATGTAAAAGTGTGCAGGTTTGCAAGATTAGAAAATGCAGTTGTCACCTCAGAATGTATAGTAGAGGTGAATATGGAAGTTAAAAATACAGTGTTTACAGCTAATAGATTGGCAAGTACTACGTTGATAACTTAATACTAAACAAACTAAGAAGGGGGCGTGATATGATGAGCGTATTGGGGAGAAATGTAGCATTTTTGAGCACCTATCCACCAAGAGAATGTGGCATTGCTACTTTTACTCAAGATCTAGTTAATGAAATAAAAAAGATAAAACTTATTAATTTTGCAGGAGTAATTGCAATAAACGATAATAAAACTTACGAATATGACGGCGATGTTAAATATCAGTTACAACAATTTGTGAGAGAAGATTATGTAAGATTAGCCCATGAATTAAATGTATCTGACATAGATTTGCTCATTATAGAACATGAATACGGAATATTTGGAGGAGAAAGTGGAGAGTACTTATTAGATTTGGTAGACAATTTAAATATACCCTTTGTTTTGACAGTCCACACAGTATTATCAAATCCAAATGAAAAACAACTTATGATACTTAAAGAATTAGGGGAAAAAAGCGTTAGAGTAGTGACAATGGCGAAAAATACTATACCACTTCTTGAAAAGATATATCACATACCTTCTAATAAAATCACTGTCATTCCTCACGGCGTGCCCAATCTTCCAGTATTACCCAAAGAAATATTGAAAGAAAGATATGGATTTAAAGGCAGAAGAATAATAAGCACTTTTGGCCTTATAAACCCTGGTAAAGGGATAGAGTATGGCATAGAAGCAATAAGTATTGTGGCCGAGAAATACAAAGATGTATTATACCTAATTTTAGGGCAAACCCATCCAAATATAAAGCGAGAATTTGGGGAAGAGTATAGGGAGAAACTTCAAAAACTAGTCCATGACCTTGGAGTAGAAGATAATGTAAAATTTGTGGACAAATATCTTACGAAAAGAGAAATTATAGAGTATTTAAAGATGTCAGACATATACATGACACCCTATTTAAATAAAGAACAAGCTGTAAGCGGTACTTTAGCATATGCAGCAGGTTTAGGGAAAGTGATTATTTCCACTCCCTATATGTATGCTGAAGAAATTTTAGGAGAAGGAAGAGGATTGCTTGCTAATTTCCGTGATGCAAAGTCTTTGGCTAAACATATTGAGTATATATTTGAAAACCCTGAGAAAAGGCTGCAGATAGAATCAGAAATTAAAAAATTAGGGAATACAATGATGTGGAATAACGTTGCTTACAGATATGTCATAATGATTTTGTCTGTATTGGACATTAAATCAAGGGAGGAAGTTGTGATATAGAGGAAGGGGGAATTGAAATAATGAAACTAGCAACTAAGTTTCAGCATCTTTTCAAGCTAACGGACGATACAGGCATTTTACAGCATTCCCTTTACTCTATTCCTGATTTGACAAAAGGTTATACTACTGATGACAACTCAAGGGCTATCATTGCTGCTTCAATGCTATATGAAGTTTACAAAGATGAAAAATACCTTGATCTTTTAAAGAGATACCTTTCTTTTTTGATTTATGCCCAAAACGGCAAAGGATATTTTAGAAATTTTATGAATTACAATAGAGAATTTATTGAAGAAGTTGGCTCAGAAGATTGTTTTGGCAGAACTTTATGGGCATTAGGATATTTATTAAATACTAATTTGTCTAATGGTTATCAAAGTGTTGCTGTGACATTAATCAAAAAAGCTTTGTCAAATGTAGCAAATTTAAATTCTCTTCGCGGTAATGCTTATTCGTTAATAGGATTAAGCCTTTTATGCACTTCTGATGTTACTGAATTTAACAAAGAGAAGATAAAAAATTTGATAACTTCTATTTCAAAAAAAATAGTTCAAAAATATAGGGAAAACAAAGATGGAGAGTGGAAATGGTTTGAAAATATAATGACTTACAGCAATGCCGTACTTCCTTGGGCTCTTCTTAGGTCATACACTATTATAAAAGATGAAGAAGTCTTAGATGTTGCAAAAGAGAGCATTGAATTTTTAGAAAAAGTAACTTTTAGAAGTGGGTATTTTAAGCCGATAGGTTGTAAAGGCTGGTACAAAAAAGGAGATGAAAAACCTGCAGAATTTGATGAACAACCGGTAGAGGCTTGTGAAACTGCTCTTATGTATACAGAAGCTTATAAAATTTTTAAAGAAAAAAAGTACAGAGAAAAAGCTATAAAATGTTACAAATGGTTTTTAGGAGAAAATTCAAAGAATGAAAGCTTAATAGATGAGGAGACAGGGGGTTGTTACGACGGTATAACTAAAGAAGGAGTAAATTTAAATGAAGGAGCAGAAAGCTTGATTTCACTGATTATAACTGACATGGTGGTGAATCACACAGGGATTGTATTTAAATAGTTTTTCCTTTTCCTTTCAAAAATTTTTATAAAAATTGAAAAGGATGATGCCATATGAAAATTGGTGTGTTTTATGCAACCTATTTAATTGATTTTTATAAAACTTTTAAGTTATACTATTTATGATAAGGTAAACCTCTTTGCTTTTTTAATTTTAATCATGAGGTTACCTTATCTTCTTTTATAATTAAAAATTGGAGGGTTGACAATGGATTTTAATGGGAAAGTAGTGATAGTGACAGGAGGAGGACAAGGAATAGGACGGTGTATTGCACAAACTTTTGCTGAAAAAGGAGCAAAAGTAGTTATAGCTGATATTGACGATGAAGCTGGCATAGAAAATGAAGAATATATAAAATCTAAAGGTAGAGACTCACTTTTTGTACATACAGATGTTTCTTTAGAGAAAGATGTTAAAAACATGGTAGATAAGACGATAAAAACATACGGCAAGATTGATATTCTGATAAACAATGCAGGTATTGGAGCAGGAGGAACAATTTACACAAGGTCCATGGAAGAATGGGATAGAGTCATAAATGTTAATTTAAGAGGAACATATATGTGTTCTAAATATGTTGCTATTTACATGAGAAAAAATGGGGGAGGAGTCATAATAAATATAGCGTCTACAAGAGCATTTATGTCTGAACCTCATACAGAACCTTATTCTGCTTCAAAAGGTGGTATTATAGCCTTAACCCACTCTCTTGCAATAAGTTTAAGTTATGATAAAATAAGGGTGAATTCTATAAGTCCCGGATGGATAGAAGTGTCTGAATGGAAGAAAAGTAGAGAAGCTAAAAAGCCCCAATTGAGAGAAGAAGACCATTTGCAGCATCCTGCAGGACGGGTAGGTAAGCCAGAGGACATAGCAAATGCATGTTTATTTTTATGTTCAAAAGAAGCTTCTTTTATTACAGGGGCGAATCTTATTGTGGATGGTGGAATGACGGTTAAAATGATATATGTTTAATTTTTTAAAAAGGGAATGAATGAGAATGAATAAGACAAAAGAAAAGATTTTCAAAGCGGCGATAAAGACCTTTTCAAAAAGTGGATTTTACAAAACCACAATGGAAGAAATAGCGGAAAATGCTGGAGTAGCTAAAGGGACCTTGTATTATCATTTTAAAAGCAAAGATGACATATTGGAATTTTTAATTGATGAAGGTATAAAGATTTTGAAACAAGAGGCAATAGAAGAGATAGGCAGGCTAAATAATGCTGTAGAAAAACTACGGAAAATCATCTTTGTACAGACTAATTTTTTGTACAGAAATCACGACTTTATAATAGTTTTACTAAGCCAAATATGGGGTCATGGGGAAGTTCCTCGCAAATTCAGAGAGAAATTGTATACTTATCTTGAGTTAATAGAAAATATTATTAGAGAAGGCAAGGAACAAAAACTCATTGCTGATTGCGATGAAAAGATAGTAGCAGCAGCTTTTTTTGGCATGATAAGTTCAATTTTGGCTTTGAAAGTAGTAGAAGATAGTGACGAGAAATTTAATCCACAAGATATAACAGATAGTGTATTTAATTTTGCATTAAAAGGGCTTCAACTTCAATGATAATATACACCTCAAAGGAGGTGTTTCAGACTGTAGACAAACTTTCGAAAATAGGATATTTTGCAATTGGCGCGACTTGTGACAAAGCGGCAACAAAACTTAGCAAGACCGAGGGTGGAGGCAGGGCCGTAGCCACGGATGGCGGAGGCGGGCACTAAGACAAGGATGTCGAATGTGCCCGGGACCCTGCCGGAGCCCGAAGGTCGAGCTTAGTTTTGTCGCTTTGGAACATCGGAGTGACGATGCAAAATATCCTATTTTAAAATTTTTGACTTTGTTTACATTCTGATACATACACCTCAAAGGAGGTGTTTTTTATTTTTAAAATCAAAGGTACTTTTTTATTGACACATTGAGAAGAGGAGAATATAATAATAACTGTACTGACTGGTCAGTCTAAAAATCGACGAAAGGAGGAGAAAGATTGAAAGCATCTAAAGTTGCAGCAAAAGAAATAGAAAAAATAATCAAAAGCAGGTTTATAAGAGTTGCAGTTATTGTTGTTGCATTTATGCCTTTACTTTACAGCTTTCTATACTTATACGCTTTTTGGGACCCTTATTCTAAGTTAGATAAACTCCCTGTTGCAGTTGTCAATGAAGACAAAGGAGGAATATACGATGGCAAACAAGAGAACTTTGGAAATGAAGTTGTACAAAAGTTAAAAGACAACAAAGAATTTAAATGGGATTTTGTAGATTATAAAGATGCTATTAATGGACTCAAGGGGAGCAAATATTATTTTATTATTAGAATCCCGCAGGATTTTACACAAAATCTTATAAGTGTTGATTCTCTTACTCCGAAAAAAGCTTCTATTGAGTATATAACCAATGATAAGAAAAATTTCCTTGCAACACAGATTGGCAATAAAGCTATAGAAAGTTTACAAACCCAAATAGCAAATTCTATAAGAAAAGGGTATATTGACTCTATTTTTAAAAGTTTTGATGAATTAGGCAGTGGTTTAAAAGAAGCAAAAGAGGCAGAGAACAAACTCGCAACAGGTACCTTTAAGTTGTATAATGGTGCACAAAAATTAAATAGTAGCATAAATACAGCTTTAGATGGAAGCAAACAAATAAAAGATGGTGCTTTAAGCTTAAATAATGGTATCAGTCAAGCGCTAAATGGTTCAGAAGCTTTATACAATGGAGCAAATCTCCTTTCACAAAAATTTTCTGATGCAAGCAATACAGAAGTCTTATTAAATGGAATGAATTCATTACAAAATGGAATAACAGGAATTAATCAAGGATTAAATGATGCTTCTAATAGTGCCATTAAACTAAAAGATGGAATCAATTCTCTTGTCAATGGATACAATCAAGTAGGGCAAAATGTTTCTTCTTTTGCTAGTAGTGTTTCGCAACTTAAAAGTGGCTTGGGCCAAATTTCTACAGCTTTAGATAGTGCGCAGGTTGCTTTGAAAGATTATATTGCAAAACATCCTGAAGCAAGTAGCGACCCTGAACTACAAAAAGCACTTGCTATAATCGCACAAGCTAATACAGGGATTAATAGCATGAATCAAAACTTAAATAGCGGTTTGACCCAAGTTCAGCAATTAAACACTGTTCTTTTGCAATTGCAGCAGGCTTCCAATACAATTAATAATGGTATGGATTCTTTAGCATCAGGTCTTTCATATATGCATAAAGCGTCAAGCCAGCTTGTAGACGGTTCAAATAAATTGTACAGTGGCGTAACACAGCTTAGTGAAGGCATAAATACAGCAGGAGAAAAATTAAAAGAAATTTCAAATGGCTTATACAGTCTCAATAATGGGATAAAAAGTTTAAGTGATGGATCCTCAAAATTATATAATGGTGCTAATTCTCTATATAATGGTATGGCGCTTCTTAAAGATGGAACTAAGCAATTTGCAGATGGAGCAAAAAGTTTATATGATAATCAGAGGCTTTTAGCACAAAAATTAAGAGATGCAGCTGAGAAAATAGATTCATCAGGAATTACAACGGCTAAAAAGGATATGATTAATGAACCTATAATACTAGATACTAGAAGGCTTTATCCTGTTAAAAATTATGGAATCGGTTTTGCACCATATTTTATACCTCTATCCTTGTGGGTAGGCTCATTAATACTTTTCTTCTTGATAGATATTTTTGATAAAGAAAAATACGAAGGAATGAACAATGTCTCTATACAATTAGGAAAATTTATGTCTTTAGCATTAGTAGGTATATTACAATCTGTGGTATCAAGTTTTGTGCTGGTAGAAGGACTAAAATTAGATGTGCATAATTTATTCTACTACTACCTGATAAACGCTGTGATGTCTATTACCTTTATCGCTATAATTCAGCTTTTTGTGATGCTCTTTGGCATTGCAGGTAAATTTTTTGCAGTAGTATTATTAATGCTTCAACTTACCTCCTCAGGAGGAACTTTCCCAATGGAACTTTTACCTAAGTTTTTCAACATAATAAATCCTTATCTGCCTATGACTTATGGAGTTGCAGGACTTAGGGAAGCAATATCTGGGAACAATATTAGCGCAATACTGCACAATATCTCTATAATTGCAGTGTTTGGAGCGCTGTTCTTACTGTTTACAATACTTTTAGCAGAAAAAGCAGATAAAATGGAGATAACGCAAAGGTTAAAGCAGATATGAATTTTCAAAGAGGGATGCTTAAAAGCATCCTTTTCTTTTTTTGCAAGGTGTTGACAAAATGTATGAGGTTGACTATAATAACAATTAAGACAGCGAAAACGATTGCGCAAAAATTTGCACAAGGAAATGTGTACATAAACACATTTATCTTTTTCCAATTTGTGAAAGCGATTGCCCAAAAGAAACGGAGGTGAGATTGCAAATTAGTTTTTTAAAAATATTTAAGGAAATATATAGCGAAAAGGGGGATTATAGGTGTTTAAAAGGAGAGCGTTAGGATTTTTGCTGGCTTTTCTTTTAGTTTTTACAGCAGTATTTGGCTCAATGCCTATACAATATGTAAAGGCACAGACAGATACAGCGCCAGCGATAGCCAATGTTGTTGGAAGTTTTCAATCCAAACTTGGAGATTCTGACTGGAATATAAACAGTGACAAAACAATAATGACATATAAAGGTAATGGCTTTTATGAATTTACTACCCCGGTTGCGTTACCTGCAGGTGATTATGAGTATAAAGTTGCTCTTAATCATTCATGGGAAGGTGGAGGAGTTCCTTCACAAGGTAATTTAAGCTTTCATCTTGTTTCAGCTTCTGTAGTGACTTTTTATTACAATTACAACACTTCAAGTATTACCGATTCCACAAAATATACACCAATTGCTGAAGAAAAACTTCCGAGAATTGTGGGCACTATACAATCAGCAATAGTAGCAGGTAATAACTGGGACCCTGCCTCATCTACTGCTATAATGAGAGACTATAAGTTTAACAATGTTTACGAATACACTGCAAACGTTCCAAAAGGTAATTATGAGTTTAAAGTGACTTTAGGGCCCTCATGGGATATAAATTATGGCTTAAATGGCGAACAAAATGGGCCAAATATTCCTTTGAATGTAGCCTATGATACTAAGATTACATTTTACTATGATTCGGTTTCACATAATATATGGACAGATTATAATCCACCTCTCACAGGACCTGACAATAACATATATTATGACGATTTAAGACATGACACCCATAACCCATTCTTCCGCTCGCCTTTCGGTGCAATAAAAACGGGAGATACTGTAACATTAAGAATACAAGCAAGGAACCACGACCTTGAGTCAGCTAAAATTTCTTATTGGGATGATATTAAGAAAATAAGAATAGAAGTTCCTATGTACAGAATTGGTCAAAGTCCTGACGGGAAATATGAATACTGGGAAGTTAAGTTAAGCTTTGACAATCCCACAAGAATTTGGTATTACTTTATACTTAAAGACGGAACCAAAACTGCTTATTACGGAGATAACGATGAACAATTAGGTGGCGTAGGTAAAGCCACAGATACAGTGAATAAGGACTTTGAACTTACTGTCTACGACAAAAACTTAGACACCCCTGATTGGATGAAAGGGTCAGTAATGTATCAAATATTCCCTGATAGGTTCTTTAATGGGGATTCTTCAAATGACCATCTAAAGAAATACAGCAGAGGTTTTGATCCTGTTGAATATCATAGCAACTGGGACGACCTTCCTGATAATCCTAATAATAAGGATAAACCTGGATATACAGGTGATGGAATCTGGTCAAATGACTTCTTTGGCGGTGATTTACAAGGTATAGATGATAAATTGGATTATTTAAAAAGCCTTGGAATATCAGTTATTTATCTCAATCCAATTTTTCAATCACCTTCTAATCACAGGTATGATACAACCGATTACACAAAAATAGACGAACTATTAGGTAATTTATCTACCTTTAAGAAGCTCATGGAGGATGCCCATGCAAAAGGGATTAAGGTAATACTTGATGGCGTCTTCAACCATACAAGTGATGACAGCATTTATTTTGATAGGTATGGTAAATACACAAACACGGGAGTTTTAGGTGCTTATCAAGCATGGAAACAGGGAGATCAGTCAAAGTCTCCATATGGTGACTGGTATGAGATAAAACCTGACGGTACCTATGAAGGATGGTGGGGATTTGACAGTTTACCTGTGATAAGGCAGATAAACGGTAGTGAATATAATGTCAAAAGTTGGGCGGATTTTATTATAAACAATCCTAATGCAATATCTAAGTATTGGTTAAATCCTGATGGGGACAAAAGTGCAGGTGCAGATGGCTGGAGATTGGATGTTGCTAATGAAGTTGCTCATGATTTTTGGATTCATTTTAGAGATGCGATTAATACTGTAAAACCGAATGCTCCGATGGTTGCAGAAAACTGGAATGACGCTTCACTGGATCTGCTTGGGGATTCTTTTAATTCTGTTATGAATTATCTCTTTAGAAATGCAGTAATTGACTTTATATTGGATAAATCATTTGATGACGGAAATGCAGTTCATAATCCTATAGATGCAGTAAAACTTGACCAAAGGCTTATGAGCATATATGAAAGATATCCTCTGCCAGTATTTTATTCTACTATGAATCTTTTAGGTTCTCATGACACCATGAGGATATTGACAGTATTTGGGTACAACTCTGCCGAAAACAGTCAAAATTCTCAGGAAGCAAAAGACCTTGCGGTTAAAAGACTTAAACTTGCTGCAATACTGCAAATGGGTTATCCAGGTATGCCTTCTATTTATTACGGAGATGAAGCAGGACAATCTGGAGGGAAAGATCCGGACAACAGAAGGACATTCCCTTGGGGGAAAGAAGATACTGATTTGCAGGATTTCTTTAAAAAAATTGTAAATATAAGAAATGACAATCAAGTTTTAAAAACAGGAGACCTTGAAACACTCTATGCAAATGATGATGTTTATGCTTTTGGAAGAAGAATCATAAATGGAAAAGATGCTTTTGGAAAATCTTATCCTGACAGTGTGGCTATTGTTGTAATAAATAAAGGTGACGTAAAACAGGTTCCAATAGATACCACTAAGTTTATAAGAGATGGTGTAGTATTTACTGATGCTTTGACTGGTAATAAATACACTATTCATGATGGACACGTAGTTGTAAATGTAGAAAAAATGAGTGGAGCGATACTTATATCAGATGAAGGACAGAATTTGACAGCACCAGATCCAATAAAAGACCTTAGTGTAGTATCAGGCAATGGTAAAGTAGACCTATCCTGGGGCAGTGTAGATAAAGCAGTAAGCTATAATATTTACCGTTCTACAGTTAAAGGTGGGTTATATGAAAAAATAGCTTCAAATGTTACACAAACCACCTATACTGATACAGAGGTTACCAATGGTCTAAAGTATGTATATGCTGTAACCGCTGTAGATGGGGATGGAAATGAGAGTGCTTTAAGCAATGAAGTTGAGGCATATCCAGCATTTCCTATTGGCTGGGCGGGAAATATGAATCAAGTCGGTACCCATGTAATAGGTGTAAATAATCCAGTTGAAGTGTATGCTGAAGTGTGGGCAGATGGGCTTACAAATAAACCTGGCCAAGGAGAAAATATGATTGCGCAGTTAGGATATAGGTATATTGAAGATACTGTGGGAAATGCAGTTTACAATGCCGTATACAATAAGGTAGAAGGGGTTGAAATAAGTAAGGACTGGACGTGGGTTGATGCACAATATGTAGGGGATTCTGGGAATAATGATAAATACATGGCTAAATTTGTACCTGATATGGTAGGCACATGGGAATATATTATGAGATTTTCTTCTAACCAAGGCCATGATTGGACAGAGACAGATGTTAAACAATTTACTGTAATTCCATCTAATGATTTAGTGCCTCCAACCGTTCCAGTCTTACAGCAACCAGGAATTGCATCCTCGAAAGTTACACTTAACTGGAGTCCGTCAGTTGATGATGTTGCTATTTACGGCTACGAAATCTATAAGTCTTCAAGTGAAACAGGACCATTTATAAAGATTGCAACTGTGTCTGACAGTGTATATAACTACGTAGACACAGATGTAGTAAATGGCAATGTGTATTATTATAAAGTTGTGGCAGTTGATACCTCCTATAATAGGACAGCATCAAATACAGTAAAAGTGACACCTGATATAATACCTATAAAAGTGACATTTAATGTGACAGTACCAGATTATACTCCTGATGATGGTGTAAATATCGCTGGAAACTTCCCGGATGCTTTCTGGAATCCAAGTGCTCAGCAAATGACAAAGACAGGACCTAGCACATATAGCATTACCTTAACTTTAAATGAAGGTACACAAATTGAATATAAATATGCGAGAGGAAGTTGGGATAAAGTAGAAAAAAGTGAATACGGCAATGAGATTGACAATAGGAAGATAATTGTCGTTAATCAAGGTTCAAATACAATGGTTGTAAATGACACAGTGCAAAGATGGAGAGATTTGCCGGTATATATATATTCTCCAAAAGACAAGACTATTGTTGATGCAAATACGAGTGAAATAGAGATTAAAGGCAATACTTACAAAGGTGCAAAAGTAACTATAAATGATGAATCTTTTGTGCAACAAGAAAATGGAGTATTTACAAAAGTAGTTCCTTTAGAATATGGTGTAAATACTATCAAAATACATGTAGAGCCAAGTGGGGATAAGAATAATGAGCTTACAAAAGATATAACAATAACTGTTACAAGAGAAAAACCTGTACCGGGGAAAGAACCAACTCCTACGCCAGGGTTAGAGTCAACAACGAAACCATCTCAAGAAGTATCACAAGGCAAAATAGTTGTAGAAAATAACACAACAACACTTACAATAGACGAAAACAAAATAGCAAAAGACATAAAAGACACATCAAAGAAAGAAATACAATTTGACTTAACAAATATAGGAACTACACCTCAAAAAGCATTAGAAATACCTGTAACTGTACTTAACTTAATAGCAGAGAACAACAAAAACGTGGTAGTAAAATCAGACGAAGTAGCCCTTCAATTTGATGCAAAAACTTTAGCAGTATCACAAGAAGCAATTGACCTAATAAGCAAAGCAGGAACAATAAAACTTAACATACACAACAAAGGCAAAATAACCGCATCATCTTTCGAGCCAATAACAAGTGCCTATGACATAACAATAAAAGCAGGAGACAAAGACATAAAAATAGGGTCACCAGTAAAAATGACATTTAACATAAAAGGTGGAAAAGACATAAGAAAAATAGGAGTATACTACTTAAACGAGACGACAAATCAATGGGAATACGTAGGAGGAAAAGTTGACAAAGGAACAAACACAATAACCTTTGAAGCCAAACACTTCTCAACATATGGAGTCTTTGAATACAACAAAGAATTCAAAGACGTAACAAAAGACAATTGGGCATATGACGTAGTAAATGT
>NZ_FQUR01000030.1 GCF_900129115.1 Thermoanaerobacter uzonensis DSM 18761
CGGCATTAAAGGCATTGGAATGCGGATGTGGCAAGAGAGAGTGCGAATGGTGCGGGAAGATATGGGAGTTAATGGATGTAGTAGACGAATATATACCGACACCGGAGAGAGACATAGACAAGCCATTTTTGATGCCAGTAGAGGACGTATTTACGATAACAGGTAGAGGGACTGTTGCGACAGGGAGAGTAGAGAGAGGTAAGATAAAGGTAGGAGACGAAGTAGAGATAATAGGATTAACGACAGAATCGAGGAAGACAGTAGTAACAGGGGTAGAGATGTTCAGGAAGACGATGGATGAAGCGCAAGCAGGTGACAACATAGGGGTATTATTAAGAGGAGTACAGAGGGACGAAGTAGAGAGAGGGCAAGTATTAGCGAAGCCAGGGACGATAAAGCCGCACACGAAATTTGAGGCGCAAGTTTACGTATTGACGAAAGAAGAGGGAGGAAGGCACACACCATTTTTCAATGGATACAGGCCACAATTTTACTTTAGGACGACAGACGTGACAGGGGTAATAAACTTACCGGATGGAGTAGAGATGGTGATGCCAGGGGACCATGTAACGATAAAAGTAGAGTTAATAACACCGATAGCGATGGAAGAAGGTTTGAAGTTTGCTATAAGAGAAGGCGGCCGTACAGTAGGTGCTGGCGTCGTGTCAGCTATCATAGAATAAAGAGAAGCCGGGTTCAAACCTGGCTTCTTTTGAGTTAAATCAATGGTTTTAGTAGACTGTGGAAAATGTCAATCAATGAGCTGCCTATAAATCGTTGACACAGACTTTTTGTTTTTGGTGATTGACAAGAAGTTATATTTATGATAAATTTGACTAAGCAGTCGAATCACCGGGAGGTGTAATAGTTGAGAGTAAAAATTACGTTGGCATGTACTGAGTGTAAGAATAGAAACTACCATACGACAAAAAATAAGAAGAATGACCCTGATAGGTTAGAGCTAATGAAATATTGCAAATTCTGCAAAAAGCATACCTTGCATAGAGAGACTAAGTAGTTTTTAAAACTTCAAGAGGATGTGAGGAAATGGCCGGTGAAGGAAGAAAAATTGTTAAGTTTTTCAAAGATGTAAGGGCAGAAATGAAAAAGGTGACATGGCCAAGCAGAGAAACTATGATAACTTATACTGAAATTGTATTAATAGTAGTGGCTCTTTTGACAGTATTTATTTTTTTGATTGACTCAGTTTTTAGTTATCTCTTAAAGCTTATTATTAAAGTTTAAAGGAGGTTGGGGCGAGTCCCCAGAGATTAACTATGCCAGAAAAAGAAAATGCAAAGTGGTATGTGGTTCATACCTATTCTGGATATGAAAACAAAGTCAAAGCTAATTTAGAAAAGATTGTA
Source organism: Thermoanaerobacter uzonensis DSM 18761 (assembly GCF_900129115.1). Taxonomy (NCBI): domain Bacteria; kingdom Bacillati; phylum Bacillota; class Clostridia; order Thermoanaerobacterales; family Thermoanaerobacteraceae; genus Thermoanaerobacter; species Thermoanaerobacter uzonensis. The sequence goes on from NZ_FQUR01000030.1 coordinate 1,368, forward strand.
GAAAATAGGAATTTACAGCATTTAATTCATCAAATCATTGTACCTACGGAAAAAGTTGTTGAGATTAAAGATGGTAAAAAGAAAACTGTTGAGAGGAAGATTTTTCCGGGTTATGTTTTGGTGAAAATGGTTATGACGGATGATACTTGGTACGTTGTGAGAAATACCAGGGGTGTTACAGGATTTGTAGGTCCTGGGTCTAAACCTGTACCGTTAAGTGAAGCAGAAGTTAGAGCTTTAGGTATAAAAGAGATTCCAACTGCAGTTGACCTTAATGTAAAAGATACTGTCAGGGTTATTTCAGGACCTTTTGAGAATTTTATTGGAGTAGTTCAAGAAATTTATCCAGAAAGACAAAAGGCGAAAGTTTTAATTTCTATGTTTGGGAGAGAGACACCGGTTGAATTTGACCTTGTACAGCTTCAAAAAATATAAAAGTAGAAACTCATAAGTTATTTTAATTTTGTAAGGAGGTGTAGTCATGGCAAAGAAAGTGGCAGCAGTTGTAAAAATACAATTGCCAGCGGGGAAAGCTACTCCTGCGCCACCAGTAGGTACTGCATTAGGACCTCACGGTGTTAATATAATGGCTTTTTGCAAAGAATTCAATGAAAGGACAGCCAAAGACGCAGGGCTAATAATTCCTGTTGTTATTACAATATATGCAGACAGGTCATTTAGTTTTATAACTAAAACTCCACCAGCAGCTGTGCTAATCAAAAAAGCAGCTGGAATAGAGTCTGGTTCTTCGCAACCTAACAAACAAAAAGTAGGGAAAATCACAAGGGAGCAGCTTAGAGAAATTGCTGAAATCAAGATGAGAGACTTAAATGCTTCTGATATAGAGGCTGCTATGCGGATGATAGCAGGTACTGCAAGAAGCATGGGTATAGAGATTGTATAAAAATAAGTGGGAGGAAAGTCCGATAATACCACAAGGAGGTTAGAAAAGTGAAGCGAGGGAAAAAATATTTAGAGAGCTTAAAGTTATATGACAAAACACAGCAGTATTCCAGTGATGAGGCAATAGATATTGTTTTGAAAACTGCAAAAGCAAATTTTGATGAAACTATTGATTTAGCTGTAAGACTAGGTGTTGACCCAAGACATGCTGACCAACAGGTAAGAGGTACAGTAGTGCTTCCTCACGGAACAGGAAAAAGTGTGAAAGTATTAGTTTTTGCAAAAGGGGAAAAAGCTAAAGAAGCAGAAGCAGCAGGTGCTGATTATGTGGGAGCAGAAGAATTAGTTGCAAAAATTCAAAATGAAAATTGGTTTGATTATGATGTTGTAGTTGCAACTCCTGATATGATGGGAGTGGTAGGGAGATTAGGTAAAATATTAGGTCCAAAAGGATTAATGCCAAACCCTAAATCAGGTACTGTGACTTTTGATTTAGAAAAAGCTATTAAAGAAATTAAAGCTGGTAAGATTGAGTACAGGGTGGATAAAGCAGGTATAATTCACGTTCCTATAGGGAAAAAATCCTTTGGGAAAGAGAAGTTATTAGAAAACTTCAGAGCGGTTATAGATGCTATAATTAAGTCTAAACCAGCAGCCGCAAAAGGACAATACATCAAAAGTGTAGTGTTATCTTCTACAATGGGACCAGGTGTGAAGGTTAATCCTTTAAAGATTTTTTAATAAAAGTTGTTGACAGACAAAAAGATGTAAGGTATAATAAGTGACGTTGAAATTGAATAAAAAGACCGTAGACAGTGGGTGTGCTTTTGCACGTAAATCCCACCGAGGTTTTTAAAAATAAATTCCCAAAAGGGATCCTCATGTCTACGGGATCCTTTTTAAATTTTTTAAGGAGGTGGGAAGGTGGGCACGGCAAAAGAGAAAAAGCAACAAATCGTAGCAGAGTTTAAAGACAAATTGTCACGAGCACAAACAGTGATTTTTTCAAACTTTAGTGGTTTGACTGTAGAAGATGATACTATATTAAGACGCAAATTTAGAGAAGCTAATTCTGAGTACAAAGTCTACAAAAATACTTTAATGACTATTGCAGCTAAAGAACTAGGTTATGGAGATGATTTAGTCAAGTATTTTGAAGGACCAACTTCTGTAGCTTTTGGATATGATGACCCTGTTGCGCCTGCTAAAGTTCTTGTGGAATTTATGAAAGATCACAAGGGTATTGAGTTAAAGGCAGGCCTTGTAAATGGAAAGTTAGTGACTGTTGAGGAAATTAAGGCTTTGGCGGAGCTTCCCTCAAGGGAAGAACTTGTGGCGAAAGCTTTGGGCAGCATGAAAGCTCCTATTACCAACCTCGTTTTTGTGTTGTCTGGTACTTTGAGAAGCCTGCTTTATGCTTTAAATGCAGTGAAAGAGAAAAAGCAAGCTGAAGCTTGAAAATAAAAATAAAAATTTTAAAATGGAGGTAGAAAGAATGAGCAAAGAAGAGATTTTGGAAGCCATAAAAAATATGACAGTTCTAGAATTGGCTGAGTTGGTAAAAGCTTTAGAGGAGGAATTTGGTGTATCTGCGGCAGCTCCTGTAGCAGTCGCAGCAGCTCCAGCAGCTGGAGCACCAGCAGCAGCACCAGCTGAAGAAAAAACAGAATTTGATGTTATTTTACAAGAAGTAGGTAGTGACAAGATAAAAGTTATCAAGGTTGTGAGAGAAGTAACAGGCTTAGGATTAAAAGAAGCAAAAGATTTAGTAGAAAGTGCTCCAAAGCCAGTTAAAGAAGGAGTAAGCAAAGACGAAGCAAATCAAATTAAAGCAAAATTCGAAGAAGTTGGTGCAAAAGTAGAAATAAAATAAGGGCAAAAAATTTGCCCTTATTTTTTTATGGGGAATTGTTGACATAAATCTTCACTTGTGCTATCATAATAAATTGCATTAATAGTGGCCTTTTTTATTTGTTAATATATGTATAAGAGCAAGTCTGTTGGTGAATAATAATGGTAAAATAGGGTTATTTTGCATGAAATCCAAAAGTGGAGAACTTTTGGTAATTTACATTTTTTAAGGGGTGAAATGGATGGTAAATCCTGTACAAGTGGGCAACAAGACAAGAATGAGCTTTGCTAAGATCGACGAAGTGTTAGAAATGCCCGACCTTATTGAAGTTCAAAAGAAGTCATACAAATGGTTTTTAGAGGAGGGGTTGAGGGAAGTTTTTAGAGAAATTTCCCCTATAGAGAGCTTTACAGGAAATTTGGCGTTAGAATTTGTGGATTATAGATTAGAAAATAACCCCAAGTATTCAGTAGAAGAATGTAAAGATAGAGATACTACATATGCTGTGCCGATGAAAGTCAAAGTACGCCTTACCAATAGGGAAACAGGGGAAATTAAGGAATCTGAAGTATTTATGGGAGATTTTCCTTTAATGACAGAAAAGGGTACTTTTATTATAAATGGCGCAGAACGTGTAATTGTAAGCCAATTGGTTAGATCTCCAGGAGTTTATTATGAACAACAATTTGATAAATTTGGGAAAAAATTAATTTCTGCAACTGTAATTCCAAATAGAGGGGCTTGGCTAGAATATGAAGAAGATTCCAATGATATAGTATATGTTAGAATTGACAGAACAAGAAAAGTTCCAGTTACTGTATTATTAAGGGCGTTGGGTTATAGTACTGATATTCAAATTCTTGACCTTTTAGGAGAAGAGGAAAAATTAAAAGCTACTTTAGATAAGGATACTACAAAATCTGAAGAAGAGGCTTTAATAGAAATTTATAAAAGATTGAGACCGGGAGAGCCGCCTACTGTCGAGAGTGCCAAAAGTCTTTTGTATGCATTATTTTTTGATGCAAAAAGGTATGATTTAGCAAAAGTTGGGCGCTATAAATTTAATAAAAAACTTGCGTTAAAAACGAGAATTGTAAACTTAAAAAGCGCAAAAAAGATTGTCAATCCTGTTACAGGAGAGATATTAGTAGAAGAAGGAGAGAAAATTTCCAAAGAAAAGGCAGAAGAAATTCAAAATTGCGGCATAAATGTAGTAGAAGTGTTAGTAGAGGGTAAAGTAGTAAGAGTGATAGGTAATAATACGGTGGATATAAATAAATATCCAATGCCTTATGATGTATCTAACTTAAATATAAAAGAAGCAGTAAATTTAAGTATATTAAAAGAAATCCTTGATAATTTCTCTGATGAAGAGGCAGTAATAAACGAAATAAAAAATAGAATGGATGAACTTGTTCCAAAGAACATTACTAAAGATGACATTATAGCCACTATAAGCTACCAACTAAATTTAACTCATGGGATAGGTTCAATAGATGATATAGATCATTTAGGAAATAGGCGACTCAGGTCTGTAGGAGAATTATTGCAAAATCAATTTAGAATTGGACTTGCGAGATTAGAAAGAGTAGTCAAAGAGAGAATGACAATCCAAGATGTGAATGAAATTACTCCTCAAAACCTTATAAACATTCGCCCAGTTGTTGCAGCCATTAGGGAATTTTTCGGAAGCTCCCAGCTTTCTCAATTTATGGACCAAACTAACCCTTTGGCAGAACTTACTCATAAGAGAAGAGTAAGTGCTTTAGGTCCTGGAGGACTTAGTAGAGAAAGAGCGGGTTTTGAAGTAAGAGACGTTCATTATTCTCACTATGGAAGGATATGCCCAATTGAGACTCCTGAAGGACCTAATATCGGTTTGATTGGATCTTTGACTACCTATGCTCGCGTAAATGAATATGGATTTATTGAAGCTCCATATAGGAGAGTAGACAAAACTACTGGTACAGTTACAGATGAAATTGTATATATGACTGCAGATGAAGAAGATGAATATATTATAGCTCAAGCTAATGAACCATTAGATGAAAACAACAGGTTTATTAATGAGAAAGTGGTATGTAGATTAAAAGAAGAGATAATAGCAGTACCTCCAACAGAAGTGGACTTCATGGACGTTTCACCAAAACAGATAGTGTCTGTTGCTACTTCTATGATACCTTTTTTGGAAAATGATGATGCGAATAGAGCCTTGATGGGCTCTAACATGCAGAGGCAAGCAGTACCACTTATAAAACCTGAAGCGCCAATAGTTGGAACAGGCATAGAATATAAGGCAGCTGTTGATTCTGGTGTAGTAGTATTAGCAAAAAATGATGGAGTAGTAGAAAAGGTCACCGCTGATAGAGTTATAATTAGAACAAAGGACGGTAGAAGGGATGAGTATAATTTACTTAAATTTAAGAGGTCAAACCAGGGAACTTGTATAAACCAAAGGCCTATTGTAAATGAAGGAGATGAAGTGAAAAAAGGGCAAGTTATATGCGATGGACCTTCTACTGACAACGGTGAACTTGCACTTGGGAAAAATGTCTTAGTAGGATTTATGCCTTGGGAAGGTTATAATTATGAAGATGCTATTTTGATAAGTGAAGAATTGGTTAGAGATGATTCTTTGACTTCTATTCACATAGAGGAATATGATGCAGAAGCCAGAGATACGAAATTAGGTCCAGAAGAAATAACGAGAGAAATACCGAATGTAGGTGAAGATGCTTTAAAAGATTTAGATGAGAGAGGAATAATACGTATAGGTGCAGAAGTTACCGCTGGTGATATATTAGTAGGCAAAGTTACTCCAAAAGGCGAGACGGAACTTACAGCCGAGGAAAGACTTTTAAGAGCTATTTTTGGAGAAAAAGCAAGAGAAGTAAGAGATACTTCTTTGCGTGTTCCTCACGGTGAGTCAGGTATAGTAGTAGATGTTAAAGTTTATTCCAGAGAAAATGGTGATGAATTGCCACCAGGAGTCAACCAGATGGTAAGAGTATTTGTTGCTCAAAAGAGGAAAATTTCTGTCGGAGACAAAATGGCAGGGCGCCACGGTAACAAGGGTGTTATTTCAAGGATACTTCCAGTAGAAGATATGCCGTTTTTGCCAGATGGTACTCCTTTGCAGATATGTTTAAATCCATTAGGTGTTCCATCTCGTATGAACATTGGTCAGGTTTTAGAAGTTCACTTAGGTCTTGTTGCAAAAGCATTGGGATGGCAGATTGCTACACCTGTTTTTGATGGGGCAACAGAAGAAGATATACAAGAGCTTTTAGCTAAATCCGGTTTTTCTCCGGATGGCAAGGTGCAATTGTACGATGGAAGAACAGGTGAGCCTTTTGATAACAGAGTTACGGTAGGTTATATGTACATGCTGAAACTTCACCATCTTGTTGATGACAAGATGCATGCAAGGTCTACTGGACCATATTCTTTGGTTACACAGCAACCTCTGGGTGGAAAAGCTCAGTTTGGTGGACAGAGATTTGGTGAGATGGAAGTATGGGCATTAGAGGCATATGGTTCAGCTCACACTTTACAAGAGATTTTGACTGTGAAATCTGACGATGTATCAGGTCGTGTAAAAACCTATGAAGCTATTGTTAAGGGTGAAAACATACCAGAACCAGGTATTCCTGAATCCTTTAAAGTATTGGTTAAGGAACTTCAAAGCTTAGCATTAGATGTCAAAGTTATCACAGAAGATAATCAAGAAATTCCATTAAAAGAATTTGAAGATGATGACGATTCTGATGTGCCGGATGCTACTCTTAATATCAATATAGAAGGTCGCGAAGATACACCACCAGAAGAAGTATATGAAGAAGGCTTTGAAGAAGGCTTTGAAGAAGAGACTGAAGAATTGCCAGAAGATCTTGATTTTGAGCCAGATAGTTTTGACATGGGAAATGATGATTTAGATTTAGAAGATTTTGATATTTAATTACTTAAAACTAAAATTTATTGAAGAAAGGAGCGACACTCCTTGTTTCAGTTAAGAAATTTTGAGGCTATTAAAATTGGGTTAGCATCACCTGAAAAAATAAGAGAATGGTCAAGAGGTGAGGTGAAAAAGCCTGAAACTATAAATTATAGAACATTAAAACCAGAAAGGGATGGCCTTTTTTGTGAAAGAATTTTTGGACCTACAAAAGACTGGGAATGCCATTGCGGTAAATACAAAAGAGTGAGATACAAAGGTGTGGTTTGTGATAGATGCGGTGTAGAAGTTACAAGGTCTAAAGTTAGAAGGGAAAGAATGGGGCACATTGAACTTGCTGCCCCTGTTGCCCATATATGGTATGTAAAAGGAATTCCAAGTCGAATGGGGCTTCTTCTTGATATGTCCCCGAGAGCATTAGAAAAAGTGTTGTACTTTGTATCATATGTGGTTATTGACCCTGGCGATACTCCTCTTACCAAAAAGCAGTTATTGTCGGAGAAAGAGTACAGAGAATATTTGGATAAGTATGGTAATAAATTTAGGGCAGGGATGGGAGCAGAAGCAGTAAAAGAATTGCTACAAGAAATAGATTTAGAAAAGTTGGGCAAAGAATTGAAAGCTGAAATACGTGAGTCTACTGGTCAAAAAAGGGTAAGGGCAATTAGAAGATTAGAAGTAGTACAAGCGTTTATAGATTCAGGTAATCGTCCTGAATGGATGATTTTGGATGTTATACCTGTAATTCCTCCTGATTTAAGACCGATGGTGCAATTGGATGGTGGACGGTTTGCAACTTCAGACCTTAATGATTTGTACAGGAGAGTAATCAATAGAAATAACAGATTGAAAAAACTTTTAGACTTAGGGGCCCCAGATATTATAGTAAGAAATGAAAAAAGAATGTTGCAAGAAGCGGTAGATGCTTTGATAGATAACGGCAGGAGAGGAAGGCCTGTTACAGGCCCTGGTAATAGACCTTTGAAATCCCTTTCCGATATGCTCAAAGGTAAGCAAGGAAGATTCAGACAAAATCTTTTAGGTAAGAGGGTAGACTATTCAGGCCGTTCCGTTATAGTAGTAGGACCTGAGCTTAAAGTTTATCAATGTGGCTTGCCAAAAGAAATGGCGTTAGAGCTTTTTAAGCCTTTTGTAATGAAGAAATTAGTAGATGAAGGTTTGGCGCAGCATATAAAAAGTGCTAAAAGAATGGTGGAAAAGGTAAAGCCAGAGGTATGGGATGTGTTAGAGGAAGTTATTAAAGAACATCCCGTATTGTTAAACAGAGCGCCTACCCTCCATAGATTAGGCATTCAAGCTTTTGAACCGGTGTTAGTTGAAGGAAGAGCTATAAAGCTTCATCCTCTTGTGTGTACAGCTTACAATGCAGACTTTGATGGTGACCAAATGGCTGTTCATGTACCTCTTTCAATGGAAGCACAAGCTGAAGCAAGATTTTTAATGCTGGCTGCTAATAACATACTCAAGCCACAAGATGGAAAACCTGTTATGACCCCTACTCAAGATATGGTGTTAGGTTCTTATTACTTAACAGCAGATGAGGAAGGAGTTCCAGGCGAGGGCAAATATTTCTCCAGCCCTGAAGAAGCTATTATGGCATATCAGCTGGGATACATTCACATTCATGCTAAGATAAAAGTGAAGATGACAAAAGAAATTGATGGAGTCAAAAAATCAAAAATAATTGAAACGACAGTGGGAAAAATTATATTTAATGAAGCTATTCCACAGGATTTAGGTTATGTAGACAGAACCAACCCTGAAACTGCTTTTGACTTAGAAATTAATGGTTTAGTAGATAAATCTAAATTAGGAAAAATTTTGGATAGAGTCTACAGATTACACGGGCCAACAAAAACAGCAGAAACTCTTGATAAAATCAAAGAGTTAGGTTTTAGGTATTCTACAAAAGCAGCCATTACTGTCAGTGTTTCTGACATGGTAATACCAAAAGAAAAAGAGAAGCTTCTAAAAGAAGCAGATGAAATGGTAAGTAAAATTGAAAGCCAATTCAGACGTGGTCTCATATCCGAGGAGGAGAGATATGAGAGCATAATAAGGACATGGAATATGACTACAGAAAAAGTTACAGAAGCCTTGATGGCAAGCTTGGACAAATTTAACCCTATATTTATGATGGCCCATTCAGGAGCTAGGGGAAGTAAAAACCAAATAAGGCAGTTAGCAGGTATGCGAGGCCTTATGGCAGACCCGTCAGGAAGAATTATTGAGCTTCCTATAAGGTCTAATTTTAGAGAGGGGCTTAATGTATTGGAATTTTTCATATCTACTCACGGTGCAAGAAAAGGCCTTGCTGATACAGCTTTAAGAACTGCAGACTCTGGTTATTTAACAAGAAGATTAGTCGATGTTAGCCAGGATGTAATAGTCAGAGAAGAAGATTGTGGAACTGATGAGGGAATTTACGTAGAAGAAATAAGAGAAGGAAACGAAATAATTGAAAGATTAGCTGACAGAATAATAGGAAGAGTTGCGGCTGAAGATGTAGTTGATAATGAAGGCAATATAATTGTCAGAAGAAATGAATTGATAAACGAAGAGGACGCAGAAAAGATTGAAAAAGCAGGTATTACTAAAGTAAAGATAAGGTCTCTTTTGACATGTAAGTCAAGGCACGGCGTATGTAGAATGTGTTATGGTAGAGACCTTGCAACAGGTGAACTCGTAAATATAGGTGAAGCGGTGGGCATTATTGCTGCACAAGCTATAGGCGAACCAGGTACACAGCTTACTATGAGAACATTCCATACTGGTGGTGTAGCAGGTTCTGATATTACACAGGGTCTTCCCAGAGTAGAAGAGCTTTTTGAGGCGAGAAAACCAAAAGGACTTGCTGTAATTTCTGAAATTTCTGGTGTTGTAAGAATCAATGAATCAAAGAAGAGAAGAGAAGTCATTGTAACAGATGAAGAAAACAGTATTTCTAAGACTTACCTGATTCCCTATGGTTCAAGGCTTAAAGTTCATGATGGTCAGGTAATACAAGCTGGGGATGAGCTGACAGAAGGATCTGTAAATCCTCATGACCTTTTGAAAATAAAAGGAATATTTGCAGTACAGACTTATTTGCTACAAGAGGTTCAAAAGGTTTATAGATTGCAGGGCGTTGAAATAAATGATAAACACATTGAAGTAATAATAAGGCAAATGATGAGAAAAGTAAAAGTAGAAGACCAGGGAGATACCTCAATGCTTCCTGGAGAGCTTATAGATATGTTTAAATTTGAGGAGGAGAACAAAAAAGCAATTGAAAATGGATTAAGACCTGCTTCTGGAAGAAGAGCTCTTTTGGGAATTACAAAGGCGGCTTTGGCAACAGATTCTTTCTTATCGGCTGCTTCTTTCCAAGAGACGACAAGAGTGCTTACAGATGCAGCTATAAAAGGTAAAATAGATCCACTTTTGGGATTGAAAGAAAATGTGATAATAGGTAAGCTAATTCCTGCTGGGACAGGTTTGTCACGCTATAGAAATATTTCTGTTGTAAAAAAAATTAATGACCAACAGGAAGGACAAGATAACGAAAAAGAAGAAAGAGAAGTGAAGGCGAGCAACTAAAGATTTGACCGAAATTCTACTGTTGACAGCTAAACTGCTTAATGATAAAATTATTAGGTGTGTTAAAAACCGCTGTCCTGATGGGAGGAAGGCGAATGGCGGGACAAGATTGCCCTTCTAAGCGGGTGGTTGGAGCAAAGCAGACTTTAAAAGCAATAATGAATTGCAATGTACTTCAGGTTTACATTGCAAAAGATGCGGAAGAACATGTTACTAAAAAAATAAAAGAGCTATGTGAAGAAAAATCAATTAAAATAGTGTACATCGATACTATGAAAGAACTTGGGGTAATGTGTGGTATTGATGTAGGTGCCGCTACTGCAGCGGATATTATAGGTGAAAAGAAATAATTACCCCTTTTAGGGGGTAATTATTTCTTGATTTATTTGGAAGGAGGTGCGAAGATGCCAACGATAAATCAATTGGTAAGACAAGGGAGAAAGCCAGTAAAATATAAATCTGCTGCTCCAGCTTTAGAGGGTAATCCTCAAAAAAGAGGTGTTTGTGTAGTAGTAAAAACTACAACTCCTAAAAAGCCAAATTCAGCACTACGAAAAATAGCAAGGGTAAGGTTAACAAATGGTACAGAGGTTACAGCGTACATCCCTGGTATAGGTCACAATTTACAGGAACACTCTGTAGTTTTAGTAAGAGGTGGAAGGGTTAAAGACCTCCCAGGTGTAAGGTATAAGATAATAAGAGGAGCCCTTGATGCTGCTGGTGTTGCCAATAGAAAGCAAGCTCGTTCGAGATATGGCGCTAAAAAGCCTAAGAAGTAAAAAAAGAGTGAAATAGAACTATAAAGTATTTAGTAGGGTTAATTATTGTAAAGTTTTTACACAAAAGGAGGGAAAAGGATGCCGAGAAAAGGTCATGTAGAAAGAAGAGAGGTCCTTCCTGATCCTGTATATAATAGTAAAAAAGTTTCAAAACTAATTAATAAGGTAATGTGGGATGGCAAAAAGAGCTTAGCTCAAAAAATTTGTTATGGAGCTTTTGACATAATAAGAGAAAAGACAGGAAGAGATCCTCTTGAAGTTTTTGAAGAAGCTTTAAATAATGTTATGCCTGTTCTTGAAGTAAGGCCTCGAAGAGTAGGTGGTGCCACTTACCAAGTTCCTATGGAAGTAAGGTCTGAAAGAAGGCTTTCTCTTGGAATAAGATGGCTTGTAGAGTATGCAAGGCAAAGAAGTGGTAAATCTATGATGGAAAAATTAGCAGCGGAGATAATAGATGCTGCAAATAATACTGGAGGAAGTGTTAAGAAGAGAGAAGATACCCATAAAATGGCAGAAGCTAATAAAGCCTTTGCTCATTATAGATGGTAATTGTTTATAGGGGGTAGTGAATCTAGGGCACAAGAAAGGAGGATGGAAGATGCCAAGAGACTACAGCTTAGATAAAGTTAGGAACATTGGTATTATGGCGCATATAGATGCAGGAAAAACCACTACTACCGAGCGAATACTTTTTTATACAGGGAAAGTTCATAAGTTAGGAGAAGTCCACGAAGGTACTGCTACAATGGATTGGATGGTACAAGAGCAGGAAAGAGGTATAACTATAACTTCTGCGGCTACTACTTGTTATTGGAAAGGGCATAAAATAAACATTATTGATACGCCGGGACACGTGGACTTTACTGTAGAAGTTGAAAGGTCTCTTAGAATATTAGACGGAGCCGTTGCGGTTTTTTCTGCAAAAGAGGGTGTTGAGCCTCAATCTGAAACTGTGTGGAGACAAGCTGATAAGTATCATGTTCCAAGAATTGCCTATGTAAATAAAATGGATATAATAGGTGCTGACTTTTTTAATGTAATAAAAATGATAAAGGAAAGATTGGGAGCTAATCCTGTAGCTATACAAATTCCTATTGGGAAAGAAGATACCTTCAGAGGCATTGTAGATTTAATTAAAATGGAAGCCATAATATATGAAGATGATCTGGGTACTGTAATGGATGAGACTGAAATACCTGATGACTTAAAAGATTTAGCTGAAGAGTATAGAGAAAAACTATTAGAAGCAGTTTCTGAGCAAGATGAAACTATTTTAGAAAAGTATTTAGAAGGTGAAGAAATAACTGAAGAGGAGATTCACAAAGCTTTGAGAAAAGGAACTATAAATGGTGAATTAGTACCAGTTGTCTGTGGTTCTTCCTATAAAAACAAAGGAATTCAGCCTATGTTGGATGCAATAGTAAGATATCTTCCTTCTCCAGTCGACTTGCCACCTGTAAAAGGTATGGCATTAGGCACGGGAGAAGAGATAGAGAGAAAAGCCGACGATTCAGAGCCTTTTTCAGCGTTAGCATTTAAAATTATGGCGGACCCTTATGTAGGTAAACTTGCTTTTTTTAGAGTATATTCAGGGACTTTGAATGCGGGCTCTTATGTATTAAATTCTACAAAAGGTAAAAAAGAAAGAATAGGAAGAATTCTTCAAATGCATGCAAACCACAGACAAGAAATGGAGGCTGTCTACACAGGCGATATAGCTGCAGCTGTTGGACTAAAAGATACTACAACAGGAGATACCCTCTGTGATGAGAATCATCCAATACTTTTAGAATCAATGGATTTTCCAGAACCAGTTATTTCAGTTGCTATAGAACCTAAGACTAAAGCTGCTCAAGAAAAAATGACTACAGCTTTATTAAAACTAGCTGAGGAAGATCCAACCTTTAAAACATATACTGATCAAGAGACAGGGCAGACAATAATAGCTGGTATGGGAGAATTGCACTTAGAGATAATTGTTGATAGGCTAAGAAGAGAGTTTAATGTTGATTGCAATGTAGGTAAGCCTCAAGTTGCTTACAAAGAGACTATCACTAAACCTGTTAAAATTGAAGGTAAATTTATCAGGCAGTCTGGTGGACGCGGTCAGTATGGTCATGTTTGGTTGGAGATGGAACCTGCTCCAAGAGGAGAAGGCTATACATTTGAAAACCGTATAGTAGGAGGAGTTATTCCAAAAGAATATATTCCTGCAGTTGACGCAGGTGTTCAAGAAGCTATGCAAAACGGTGTTCTTGGAGGATACCCTGTTATCGATGTAAAAGTGGCATTGGTAGATGGTTCTTACCATGAAGTTGACTCCTCAGATATGGCATTTAAAATAGCAGGTTCTATAGCATTTAAGGAAGGCATGAAAAAGGCAAACCCTGTTCTTTTGGAACCTATTATGAAAGTGGAGGTTGTGGTTCCGGAAGAATACATGGGAGATATTATAGGAGATATAAATTCACGTCGTGGAAGAGTTGAAGGAATGGAAGCAAGGGCTGGAGCCCAAGTTATAAGAGCATTTGTGCCACTTGCTGAAATGTTTGGATATGCTACTGATTTAAGGTCAAAAACTCAAGGAAGAGGAACTTACACTATGCAGTTCCATCATTATGAGGAAGTTCCTAAAAATATTACTGATCAAATATTAGAAAAGAAGTAAAGGAGGAAAAGAGGATGGCGAAGCAAAAATTTGAGAGGAAGAAGCCTCACGTAAACGTAGGGACGATAGGTCACGTAGACCATGGTAAGACGACATTGACAGCAGCGATAACGATGGTATTATCGAAGGCAGGGATGGCAGAGGCTAAGGGATATGATGAGATAGACAAGGCACCAGAGGAGAAAGCAAGGGGAATAACGATAAACACGACTCACGTAGAATATGAGACAGAGAAGAGGCACTATGCACATGTAGACTGTCCAGGTCACGCAGACTATGTAAAGAACATGATAACAGGGGCAGCGCAGATGGACGGAGCGATATTGGTAGTATCAGCAGCAGATGGTCCGATGCCCCAGACGAGGGAGCACATATTATTAGCGAGGCAGGTAGGAGTGCCATATATA
>NZ_FQUR01000031.1 GCF_900129115.1 Thermoanaerobacter uzonensis DSM 18761
GGAGTTACAAGCAATAGCTATAATAACATTAACGTTTTAACAGGTAATCAAGTAACCGTTAGATTTGTAGTAAATAATGCCACAACCGTGTGGGGAGAAAATGTATATCTTACGGGCAATGTAGCTGAACTTGGCAACTGGGATACATCGAAGGCAATAGGACCAATGTTTAACCAGGTTGTGTATCAATATCCTACGTGGTATTACGATGTGAGTGTGCCTGCTGGTACTACTATACAATTTAAGTTTATAAAGAAAAATGGCAGTACTGTAACCTGGGAAGGTGGATACAACCACGTATATACTACACCCACTTCTGGTACAGCTACTGTAATTGTAAACTGGCAAAATTGACAACTAAAAAGCTAAATTTCCCTCTTTCCCTATTTTTAAAAGTAGAGGTAGGTTATATTTACCCTATCTCTACTTTTAAATTTTTTGTACGTAAGGCGATAATAATAAAATCTACTTGGCTTAATTCTAAAGCAAGAAGCATAATCCGCAGTAAAACATTTGGCTATAGGTATCGCAGTTCTTGAAAAGGCCAATTATATTCAGCAAGAATACTATTACCAAGCTTTTTGTATACCTAAATACTGTTACCAGAGATCGAAAGAGCAAGTTATAAGTATAAAAATAGAAAAATCTGTCAATCCATTATAGATATTCGTCATTTATATTTATTAGTTTTTGTTTTCTGTTCTACCATTATTGACTCATATTTTTCTCACTAATACCTTCTTCACAAAAAACTCTGGAAACTTTTTAACCACAAAAGCTTCCCCTCTTTTAAGCCTTTTTATTTCATCGGGATGAACAATAAAGCTTTTCTCTTCCTTTACCGTTCCCATTCCAGTAGGTGAAATTTCATTTACCTGCATCGTAACCGTTATATCATCTTTTGTTCCTATAAGTGAGGATAAAAGTTCAGCTGAGACCGGTACATCCTGCCTGTGTATGATTTTAACATTTGTGTTACCCAGTATTTGCTCCATTAATTCTGTTTTACCCTCTATTCTTAAATCTGCAAGCTCCTGTGTGGATAGTATAACATGAAATCCTGCTGCCCGAGATTTATTAATAAAATCCGTAACTTGAGGTCCTGCAAATACTCCAAACTCATCAAAAATGGTAAATATCTTTTTACTGCTTCCAAACATTCTTGCTGCTGTTGTCTTTAAATCAATTACTATCAGCCTTCCTAGAAGTCTCGAATATTCTGAAAATCTTAAAGCGTCTAAACTAAAAAATACCACTGCATTTTCTTCTATGCATTTTATAAGGTCAATTGTGCCTTCATCTTCTGTATCAGAAAGCAGTTCTCCTATCTCACTTTCTGAAAACACTGCAAGTCTATTCACAAGGCCAGTAATATCCTTTCTCGCACTGTCGATCATATCATAAAAAACCTCGTATTCATTTTTATCCATTTTGTCTTCCCGAACTAGTTTCTTTGCTTCTTCCAATAAAGCATTATAGTTTAATTTTTTAGAAATATTAACCAAATCTACTCTGTTATTTGTCTTCTGCAAAATCTTTATTGCTGACTGCAAGTATCTTTCACTTAAGAATTTGTAATGGGGCTCCGTCCAATCAGATAAACTGATGAGCTTATCTTTTAATTCCGTAAAGTTTCCAACCCTTAAAGGATTATAATGCATAATCCCTTCTTGTGTCACCATGGAAAAAAGATAAAACTTCCGATTATATTTTTCTGCCATATTTTTTACTTTCTCCGCAAAACCTATTTCACCTTTTCCGTCAACTATAATCACAGGTATTCCTCTTATTACAGCACTTTCAATAAAATTCATAAGAGTAGTAGTTTTCCCTGCCCCCGTAGCCCCCAACACTAAACAGTGCCCATTAAGCTCTTCGTCTGTAATTTTTACTGTGTTACCGTCCTCATCAATACCTATAAGAGTTCCGTCATCCTGCTGTGACAGCTTCTCCAGCTTTTTTACAAGCTTTTCATTAAAATTTCTCTCTTTATCCTTCCCTATTTCTCTTCTTTTCTTTACCCACTCAGGCTGTGCCGCACTGTACAGCTCTATCATTAGTGAAAGAATAAATCCAACAGGAATGCTAACTTTTACTAAGATTTTCCAATCTAAATTATGCGGTATCTTGTTATTAAAAAGCAATTTATAAGCCCCAAGTATTAGCTTAAAATAATTCACTATCAACATATTAAAATCCTTTACAGTAAAAATTATAAGTATTACTGCCACTGCAGCTGCAGCATAAACTATCCATTTCTTATTTTTTAACTTATCAGCGGCAGCATATATAATCAATCCAAAAACAATTCCAGGTAAAAACATCAAAACCCCCACAAGACCAATAACTAATATTACTATTTTATCTGTTTGCGTAAGCTCTCTGCTGTTCATCCTTAAGCACCTCGCTTAAATAAAAAATCTTAACATAATCCATTTCTCTGGCTGCTTTTTCCACTTCATCATAGACTGCCTTGCTGGAGACAAAATACCACACCTCATCATAATCAATGCTCTTTTTGTAGTAGCTCATCTTTTTCTTTAGATTCCTCTCTGACTTCTTTGTGAGCTCTACTTCAACAGCTATTTTCTTCCCATCTTTTATTAAAACTCCATCCGGTATCATATATATTTTGCTGTCCTGCCTTAATTCTCTCATAGCAATCCATTCTCCCTGCTGCTCTAATTCAATGCTCAAATCTACCACCTTTAAGTCATGCTCATAATTAGCCAAATTCACATAATGTTTGGGAGCCCATAAATTTGAGCCTGAAATTTCAGCTCCCTTTTTGGTACACATATAAACCCCAGGCTTATTTCTGAAGATCCTCAAGGAGTATAAATACCCGTCTACACAAAGCTTTCTAAGCCTCCTGTATGATGCCTTTACACCTATTTTAAATTTTTTGGAGACTTGGTTAACCGTCACATACCTCATTCTGTTTATCCAGTACAAAATCTTTAAATCTCTTTCAGTAAGCTGCACAAAACCACCTCCTGAAGAATTAGCAAACTTGCGCCCACCCCTACCGAAATTAAAAGCCGCGCCGAACCCTTGAGAAGCGAGACCCCGCTCTCTATACGAAGCGTTAGCGGAGTATGATGAGAGAGCGGGGTCTCGCTTCGAAACCCGAGCAAAGCGAGGGCAAGGCGGAAGCCTCGGGGTGAGGCGCGGCAAGAGAAAAAGGGTAGGGGTGGGCGCTGGGATATGTAGAATAAGGTGTAGAATTCATTTCTACCGTGCTTTCTACAGGTTGTTCTACAAGGAAAGTAATAAAAAATGGGTCCAAAAAAACTGAACCCTTCACCTCAAACTATAGAGATAATATATCTATTACGCTCTCTATAAGTAATTTTTCTGTTTCGTTAGTTTTCTGACTTTTTTCATCATTTGACAGACTGACTGATGGACTGACTGACAAATTCTCTGATTTTGTGTCTATCTTTTCTAATATACAGTCTAACTTTTTATCAATATCATCGAGTCTATCCTTATATCCGGCATAGAAGCGCACAGCATTTCTGATAAAATCAGATCGTTCGGAAGCACCAAGATTAGAAAGAATTTCTTCAATATCTTTGTCGCTCTCTCTTATTCTAAAACTGTACTTTTTCCCTTTCATTGTATCACCTCAGAATCTGTCTGACATAGTCAACCCCTTATCATATCTACATTTCCCCTCTTTAAATCAGTAATTTTGTCCGACATGTTTTGTCTGACACTTCAAAGCATTGATTTTTAAGCATTTGCAGAAGCAAAAATATGATTTTGTCGGACAAACATCAATTATTTGACTCCGCAGTATGTCGGACAAAAGTCTTTTTTACAGCCTCCAAAACCTGTTCTCATCTAATAAAACTCATGTCGGACGTTTTTATGTCTCCTTTATGGGTATTGACGGCTGCCTGCTTTCACATACTCTGATTATATACTTAATTTCCCTCCTTGTCAGATATTTCTTATCAGCAGTATAGTAATCTACCATCTGTTTCATCAGCTCCCATATATTTTTATAATTCAGCTCCTCTTCGCTTTTTATCTTTTTCTCCATAATCTCACCCCATTTATATTATCAGCTGTTCTTTTTCTCCTCAAGCTCCGCAACCTTAAGGAATCCTTTAGCATTTGCAAACTGGGCATTTTTAACAAGCAGCGTATTTTCATAAATATCTCTCATGTACGGCAGCAGTTCCCTAGCTCCTCCCCCTGCTAGAAAAACAGTGTTGAAAAAGTCCAGCTTGCTTCCCCATATAAGCTTTATTTTATCTTTTATTACCCTCGCTGTTTCGTTCCGCACTTCATCAATATCTTTTGTAAAATCAAGCTCTCTCCCTCTGTAAAATATTCTTCCGTCACTTATAAGCCTTATCAGCTCTGAAACATCTATCTTGCTTCCGGTCTTCTGCGTAAACATCCTATCTACTGCATTATTCAAAACCGACATCCCTACTTCCATGGTACCGGACATATCTTCCCTCAAAATAAGTTTATCTTCTACCATAAAAACTATAAAGTCAGTAGTTTTAAACCCAATATCGATTAAGCCAATATAGCTGCCTTTTATAAGATATTTTTGAACATCATCCAAAACTGCATAGTAAACTGCTCCAGCTGCCTGAGGAAAGATAGTAATTCTCTCAAATTTGATTGTTTTTACCCTTTCGTCTCCCTTAAAATATGCCATAACTTTAAAATTCTTAAGCATATTTTTAAACTCTTCCTTCTTGTGAACATACTGCTCAAGAGGAAGGCCGGTAACAACATGTACGGGAACTTCTTCTTCCGGAAAAAGAAGAAGACATGAAGCTGTAATAAGAGCTTTTGTATTAGGATGATTTATTTTATCTTCATCAAACACGTACGAGACATTTTTCCCCTCTCTTCTGGCCAGCTCTCCCACAAAATACTCTTCCTTTTTTCCATTCACAATAACAACATGCATGTTATCAGTTTTCTTGTTATCTATACCAAATAGACCAGACAAAACTCTTTCATATGCATTTCCAACTAGAGAAGGAAACAGTATTTCTTTTCCTTTTTCATTGATTCCCTTTACATACCCGTACCCGACATCCAAACCAACCTTAAACATATGCTTTCTCCTCCTTAAACATTTTTAAAAAAATTTTTACCACCTCAGGGTCAAACTGCGTGCCTGAGTATCTTATTAATTCCTCGATTGCCTTATCATGAGGCAGAGGTTTTTTATATATCCGTCCAGTAGTCATAACGTCATATGCATCCGCTGCCGCAATTATTCTTGAAAATAATGGGATTTTTTCTCCGCGCAGGCCGTCAGGATACCCTCTTCCATCATATCTCTCGTGATGGTGCCTTATTGCAGAAACTACAGTACTGTCAAATCCAATTTTTTTAAGCAGTTCTGCGCCGTACAATGAATGCATTTTTACTAACTCAAACTCTTCGATTGACAGAGGCTCCTTCTTGTTAAGCAAACTTTTTGGTACAAATAACTTACCAATATCATGAAAAAAAGCAGCAGTCTCAAGAAGTTCAATTTCTTTTGAAGACAGCCCCATGTAAATTCCAATGTTTCTGCACAGCACTCCAACGCTGTATTGGTGTTTTATAAGATCCTCCAAAAGCTCTTCTCCCTTCTTTTTAAGAATTTAAATTAACAAGAAGTTTAAAAGTGCTCCAGCAAAAACAGCAGGCATAAAAGGAAGCTTTGTTCTGAATTTGCGTAAAATAAGGGAATAAAAGATAAAAATCACAGATGCCCACAAAAGAATATCCCATATTTTAAAGCCAGAGTAGAAAGACAGCGCAGTTAAAATTTTTACGTCTTCACCGCCTATTCCTCCTAAAAGCCAGAAAAGGAAAAGAACTGCAAATAGCAAAAGTGAGTTAACCAGATAAAATTTTAGGAGTATATAAGGTTTCAAAAAGAAATTCACAAAAGAAAGCGCCAAGATGGAGGCAGGGTAGATGTGTCCCACCTCCATCTTTTTTATGTCTTCTACAGCAGCGAAAAAGAGGATAATTAAAATCAAAATCTTAATCATCAAAATGTTATCACCTCTGAATCTTTAATTGATTTTTTGAAGACAGGGTCAGGGATGTTGAACTTTGAATCTGCGTAAATCCCGTTTATGGGAATGTTCATCTGTATTTCAAATGAACCTCCACCCTCAAGGTCAAAATAGACGTGTAGCGTAGAATTTTCGTCACCGGGCTTTTCATACTGGAACTTCAGAACAGCACTTCCTGAAGTGCCTCCGACGTTCTTTATCACCGAATAAGGCTCAACATAGAGCACACCTTTGTTCTGGTACCTGTTCACAACATGTATTGCTCTAATGTTAGTGACTTTCTTATTAAGCGCATAAGAAATATTCAAAGTCATATCGCAGACAGAGCCGTCGGGTAAGGTGTGCTTGTTCGTGAAAACATACTGTGGTGTTTTAGAAACAGAGATAGTGCCGTGCACTTCATCCCAGTAGCCGCTTTTAACCCACTCTTTGTATGTTTCCCAATGCGATGTGTCAACCCACACCTGCCTTGTCTCATAATGTCCGGGAACATCAACTACCCACCTCTGAGCCCAGTATCCATCCTGCACCCATACTTGTCTTGTTTCGTAATGTGATGTGTCAACCCAGACCTGCTGTGTTGTCCAGTATCCGCTCTGCACCAAGACTTTCTCTGTCTTCCAGTAGCCGCTTTTAACCCAAACTTTTTCTGTTTTCCAGTAACCATCTTGTACCCAAACTTTCTGCACTTCCCAGTGAGAAGTATCTACCCAGACTTTTCTGTACTCCCAGTGTGCAGGGATATCTACAACCCAAACTTGTTCTTTTTTCCAATAACCTGCCTTCCAATCTGCATAACCCCAACCACCATAACTACCCGGTACCCAAACATACTTCACATCCCAATGCCCTTTTTCGGGCACCCATACAGCTTCTGTTTTCCAATATCCACTCTCTACCCAGACTTTTCTGTATTCCCAGTGAGAAGTATCTACCCAGACTTTTCTTGTTTCATAGTGCGAAGTATCCACCCATACCTGCCTCGTTTCGTAATGCGATGTATCGACCCATACCTTCTTTGTGTCCCAGTATCCGCTCTGGACCCATACCTGCCTTGTTTCCCAGCGAGATGTGTCTACCCAGTACTTTTCCCAATGTCCCTGCTCAGGTACCCAGACCTGCTGTGTTGTCCAGTACCCGCTTGTGACCCACCTTTGCTTTGTTTCCCAGTGAGAAGTATCTACCTACACCTTTGTGCCGTTTGAGTTGAGCTTTACCCAGTCTCCTGCGTAAACAGGAGTGTTAGCGATAATGATGAAAATTAAAGCAAATAAAAAAAGAGCCTTGAACTTATTCATTTTTAAAAGCACCTCCCTTAAATTTAGGCAAAATAAAAAAGCAGGTTAGACCTGCCCCTTATAAGTTCTTCTTAGCCCATTCGACGTATTCTTTTACATTGCTTTCCCGCTTTATTTCGGAAAAATTTAAACCATTTATATTAAAATATGATTTAATATAAAGATCTTTATTATTTAATTTATTTTTTATTTCTATAGATAACTTACCTTTTGTCCCTTCTTCGCTTCCACTTATACTTCTATACGCTTTATCACTCATCAAAAATTTTGTTTCTGGAGAAGTATATTGGAAATAATGAGTAACTTCATCTGCGATAACCACATCATCTATCAAAGGTGTTAATTCTAAAAACAATGGTGGTTTTTTATTATCTTCAACAAGTTCTCCATTAACAATATATATTTTTGAAAGTTGAAGTTGAACATTTTTATGAATAAATACTTCTTTAGGAATTTTCGAGGATTGAAAAGAGTTTACAATAAAATTACCTATGAGCACTAAATCACCTTCTTTATGACTTAAATCATCTTTTATATATTCAGCTACAACTACATTCTTTATACTGCCGCTAAATTCTGTGCCGTTTTTTAGTATGAATTTTATTTCTTTGTTATAGTGCTTCTCTAAAAATTTATCTGCTAACGGTTGTAAATCTGGTCTTTGTTTCATTGTATTAGGATCATATACTCGGATTGGTGACGTGTCACCCCCTATACTATACAAAACTCCTTTTACCTTTTCCTCTAAAGCTGTCCTCTTGCTGTCATCCTTATAAGCCTGATACCCTGCCACAGCAAGCGCTATGACTATGACTAAAGCTAATATTTTCCTCATGAGAGCTCACCTCCAGTTAAATTTTTCAAAAACCTGTTACCGCCCTCCGGTCAGTTAAAACGGATAGGAATGCGGCGGGCGGGTCAAGGTGGAGTCGAAGGATAAATGGAGGGGACCCGCTTGCGGGGAGGAGGCCGTTTATGTTCGAAGGCACCTTGACCGCAAGCCCGACGCATTTATAAAATTTTTTGTGCCGGAGGGCGGTGAATTAGTAGACTATATTCATCACTTCATTATTTTTATCGACCAGTACAATTACCCAGTTTCCTTTTTTAAGCTTATCTTTATTATACCTCATCACTTTATTAGTGTCAGAAAATTTCTGCATAACTGCTTTATCTGCAACAGTGTACTTTTCTTCTTTTCCATCTATATCTATCAAAACATAATTATCTTCTGCTTCTTTCAAAATGCCTAATATACTTGCGCTTCCATCTTCAAGAGCTTCTTTTCTGCCTTGAGTGATGACATAAATATAATTTTCACCATCTTTTCTTATGATTTTCACAAACACTCCTTCTTTAATGTCTTTGGGCATTCCCTCAACAAATAAAGTTTTCTTAGCTGCAAAATCATACTTAACTTTTTCTTCACTACTTTCTAAAACTATTTCGCTGTTATTATAACTTACAACAGTTCCTGCAGTGAACTCTTTTTGAAGATTTACCTTCTCACTTTTAACAGCTTCATTTACAGTATTTTCGGTTTTGCCTGTATCTTTCTTTACATCACCACAGCCTGCTGCTAGAGTAGTGACAATAAGTAATATCAAAGCAAAGCTTAAGACTCTCTTCATTTTTTACCTACCTCCTTAAGATTTATTTTCTTTAACTGAAATTTTAGGAATAAAAGTAAAAATTTATTTTTTAAGCTTCTTTGAATGTTTTAGCAACTATTTCTTTTAATGCCCAACCATATTTTTGATAAGTGTCTTTGTTTGCTTTTATCCATTCAGAAGACAACCGAACAGAATGAATTTTATCTGAATCTTTATAGCATGTTACAGCGCATTTTGTGTTTATTTTTTCGCTTATCAGCGTACAGTGATAAACCCTATACCAGCTTTCCGGCTCATAAATCTTTTCAATGTCAATCTTAACATTTTTCAAAAGTTCCTCCGCTTTTTTCTTTACAGCAGTTTCTTCAAACTTGTCGCAAATAATTGAAGCTCCGATAAGTACTATAGGTAGCCCGAATACAACAGCTCCTGCACTAAGATAAGCTGCACTCCAGCCTTTTACAAAGCCTGCAATAATATAGCCTGCTAATGTCAAAAAGTATATCCAAACATGTACCTCTACCATACAAACCCCTTCTTTTTTAAAATTGCGGTTTTATAACAAAATTGAAATTATCACTCAAGAGAAAATAAAATCGCATACCGCATCAATTTCTTTGCTAAAATTACTAATGACTCTATATTTCAAATTCAGCAGCTTTGTATACTTCTTAAACACTTTTTCCGGCTTAACAAATATCGTCAAAAACTCATAAGGGAACTCCTTCATCCTCGCAAATTCTCCTTCTGTGCCCTTGGACAGCACAACTATTTTTGTGGCATTGTCAAGCGCAGTTTTAACAACTCCATTAAACTCATCTGGAAGGTCAAAAATTATTATGTCAAACTTGCTTCTCGCAAGTTTGACAATCGAATCAACATCGCTTTCTTCAATATCTCTCACAAGGCTTACTTTAGGAGGAGACTGAAGTATAAATACACTTGAGCTGTACTCAATTAAGTTTTCAAAAAAGCTCTCTTTTGTTCTTTCTTTAAGCCACATTCCAATGTGGGGAAGGACAGGAAGGTCCAGCATAAAGCTTAAGTCCGAACCTCCGTCACGAAAATTTAAATCCACCACAAGCACTTTTATATTTTTCTCCAAACTTTCAAAGAGAGCTCTAACAAGTGTGGTTTTCCCAACACCACCCTTGAAGGAGTATACTGCAATAACTTCCTGTCTTAAAGGAAGTATTTTTTCTTTTCTTTTTTCTCCATTAAGCTCCTTTACTGCATATCCGTTAAAGCTGTCTTTCACTAAATCACCCACAATAAAATCATACTTTTTCTTATTCGTCATAATTTCAGCACTTTCTACAGATAAAGCCACATCAGCATCTTCATAAATTTCTTTTGCTTTCCTGACATACTCTCTATCATTTGAAACAATAAGCACCTTCACTTCACATCCCTCGCTTTCGCTATGCCTGTAACGGTTATATCTCTTGAAGTGCCGTACATCTCTCCTGAAACGGAAGCAGTAACGTAAATGTATCTGTTCTTAACAGTTACACTTACATTTTTAACAGGTACTCCTAAATCTTTAAATGTATTCAGAGCTAAAGA
>NZ_FQUR01000032.1 GCF_900129115.1 Thermoanaerobacter uzonensis DSM 18761
ATAGTAACGGTAATAAAACCCGTGCTTTTTTAGTTTTACTCTACACTTGCAATCGGGATAAGGACATCTATCTGGCGGGGCAGGGAAATTGTAATCTTTACCCTTTCGTAAATACTCTTCAATGTTATCAACATGGAAAACTATTTGCATAAGTAACCTCTCCAATTAAAATTAATGCTAAAGGAATCTGAAAAAATTTTTTTTAATTCCTTTAGCATTAATTTTATCACAAGATTATTTAATCTGAAAAATTTTATCGGTTTTGGGCTAAATTAATTTGAGAAATGACAGTCAAGGATACGCTACGCTGGGCTTTTGCCTGTCCTTATAAAATGTGTTTGGCACCTTTGTCACGTAACTTCTTGGAGTGTCGATGAATTGCTTGTACAAGTCCACTATGATGATCGGAAACTACTAAATCAACTTCAGGGAGCCCTCTTTGCTTCAGCCATGAAAAGAATTCACTCCAACTGTTTTCTGATTCACTGTCTCCTATCATAAGGATTAATACTTCTCTATAGCCATTGTCATTTATACCTACAGCAATTAGTACACTGCGTTGACGAACACGTCCTTCTTCTCTTATTCTTATACATAGCATCAACTAGGATAAAAGGGAAACTTTTTTCTCTCAAAAGTCTTGAATTTCACCATCTCCATTAGTGCCAATAAAAATGCTCGTTCACTTTTCTGGTAACGGTTAAAAAGGTCGGTGCTAAATTTGCCATTGCGGACTCTTGGAACTTTCAAGTTGAGAGTTCCAATTCGGTAATTAAATTTCTTGAATAATAGCCATTACGATAATCCTGCCTTTTTTCGGTCCCTTCATAAGTTTCAGCTTTAATTTGCTCAAAAGTTTGAGCTGTTAAAATTTGATTAATTACAGATTCTAACAACTTAGATAGCTTTTCATCTTTTGCATCCTTTTACAAAAAGATAATGCAAAATTTCAGAATTTATGGTAATATTGGTATTGAGCTATTTCTTATTACATCTAGCTAGATTTTTGGATTCGTTCCTATTTCTCTTCTAACCAAAGGGCGGGAATGACTCAATCCCTTTATACGCATTATATAGGCTTAACTCAAATTTTTGGATGTAAGGCAAAGAGAATTTTATTTTAACACTGTTTGTATTTAGAATTAATGTTAATAATTGGAGTACATTTTCAGTTAACAAATGCAATATATCGAACTTTCTTAGATATTTATACTGGATTTTAGGAATAAATGGTAAAATAAAGTTGATAGTTTATATAGCAAACGTTAAAAAGTATTGCAGAACAGGAACTGACCTTACAGTGTTAAGGGCAACCATTTGTAAGTTTGTTTTTCTTTAAATTTAGAGACATAGTATTACGAGAACTCAGTAAATACCTCCTACTATTTTTCTAAGGTTGTAAGTTAACGCTAACTGAGATGGTAGTTATATTATGGATGTTGTATATATAAAGATTTTAACATTCTTTGGGTATTATGTATGTAGCTACATTTTTTATTCAACAGCATGTTTTAAATAAAATTGAGAACATAGAAACAGGAAAATTAATTACGTTAATTACTGTTCTATGTATTTAAAAAAACTGGGACTATAAAAGTTATAAATTAGGGAGTGATATAATGAATTTAAATTTTAATGAAATATTGAGTCCCAAAATTATAAAACATTGCTTACCATTATATTTAGAAGGGCATTATGATTCTGCATCACATAAGGCGATGTTGCAAGTCGAATTAGCATTAAAAGAAAAAGCTGGGATTACAGGTGCTGATAGTAAAAAATTATATGGAAGGTTTCTAATAAAAGAATTATTTTCTAATAGTGAGGATAAAGGGAACCATAAGAAAAGTGTACCTGTGAAATTAAGGGTTCCATTAGGGGATGAATTGCAGGAAGAGGCTGAACGCATGTTTTCTGGTGTATTTGCGTATTACAGAAATTATTGTGCACATGATGGGAGGAAAATCACAAAGGGAATATGCTTAAGAATCATGGTAATTGCAAGCGAATTATTAGATTTAATTGACGCTTCCTCACTTAGTTATGAAGATATTGGTGGAGTAGAAGAAATACTTAAATTTGGCAACTTCAAAAACAGTTTAATTTTATACAATTTACTAAAATTTCTCGAAAATACTTGGGTGATAGATGATAGTTCTTTTTATGAAGACTTATATAAAAGCGGTTTTACAGATTTTCAATTTAAAGCAATGATAGATCTTGATTTGGTGCGTTATGAAATTAATGAAGCTAATGAGGATTTTGACACAAACGAGTTTATTGAAATAGGCAGCTTTGTGCTAACCGATTTAGGTAAGAAAGTTGTAAGAGAGATAGAAATTATTGAAAATATAAGCAATGAGAGATAAATTTCTGCTGTACCGTGTCTATAATTGATACTCTTTTGACTCTTACGAAATATTTTTGTAAAGTCTAAGTTTAGTAGTGAAATATTCCTAGTTACACTATTATAGTTTCAATTTTTTATATACTGATGAGATTAGAATCTGCGGATATAGTCCATTGTTTATTCTGCAGTTATTGAAAATAATTGATATAGAAATATTTTGCTGCAGTGATAGTAGTGCTTACTGACTCTGGTTGAGATATTACCTGATATAATTTATTAATGTAAAAAAATGTAAATTAGGAAGGTGTCTACCAATATGAAAAAAACTGTACTTACTTGTAAAGTTGTAACTCCTATGTTTATGTATGGGATAGATAAAAAGAGACCGGAGCTTAGAACTTCGGAAATCAAAGGGATGATGCGTTTTTGGTGGAGAGCCATAAAAGCGTGTAACGATGTACAAACATTGAAAAAAGAAGAATCAGAAATTTTTGGAGATGTGAACAAAATAAGTTCAGTGAAAGTAAAAGTTTTTCCTCAACCTCCGGAAGAATATATTAGAGAGAATAATGAATTAATAAATGAAGATGCTGGTGTAAAATATTTATTTTATTCTGCTTTGCTGTCTGAAAATAAGGGGAAATATATAAAAGAAGGATTTACTTTTCATATAGTTTTGGAAGCGCAAAAAGAAAGACATCTAAAAGAGGCGCTGGCTTCTTTGTGGAGCGGTATTTATTTAGGAGGATTTGGTGGGCGGTCAAGAAGAGGGGGAGGAAATATTACGGCAACAGAAATAGAGGGGTTAATTCCGAAGATTGAATTTATACCAAGGGGTAGAAATTCCGGAGAGGTAGCAGAATGGCTGATAGAGAATTTTAAAAAAGCAAAAAAAATTATTAACGAATCCCAAAAAAGAGATTTTGCCTTTAGTTATAGTAATTTAAGCATCTCGCGTTTTATTATAAGTGATAAGTCGTTTGATAGGTGGGAAAAAGCTCTTGCTGATATTGGAAACAAATTTAGTGAGTTTAGAAAAGAACCTGAAGCTAAAATACTTGGAAGAGCCGTTTTTGGATTACCTGTTTCTCACAAAAAAAGGCCTGTTAAAGGTATAAAAAGAATTGATACTGTGGAAAAAGCTTTTGACCGAAGAATGTCTCCTTTAATATTTAAAATACTTAACGTGGAAAATAAGTATTATTGGGCAGTCATACGTTTGGCAGGCGAGTTTTTGCCTGAAGGAACCATATTAAAATCTGGGAAAACCACACAAAAGCCTGATTACTCTCTTATTGAGAAATTTTGGGAAAAACTAAAGGTTCAAAATAAAGAGTATGTACTTTCTTTGCCTGAGACATTGAATGATGTGTTAGACAAAATAAAGAGTAGAGTTGAACCTGAAAAAATTTACTTGTATGGTTCAAGGGCAAGAGGAGATTTTGGTAAAAAATCTGACATTGATATAGCTGTAGAAACGGATAAAAGCATAGAAAATATTGATTTAATTGGGCTTTTTGATATTGTGAATTTAAATAAAGTGGGCAGCGATTTGAGAGAGAAAATATTAAAAGAAGGGATATTGCTTTATGAGAGAAAAAGTTAGGAAGTTCTTTGAAGATTTTGAAAAAGCCTTTGTAAATCTAAAAAACGCTGTAGAAAAGGCAAGAGATGATTTAGACGTAGATGGAACTATTAAAAGATTTGAAATTTGTTATGAACTGTCGTGGAAGTTAATGAAAGAGTATCTTGCTGATGTGGGTGTAATTGTAAAAAACCCTCGTAATACTTTTAAAGAGGCTTTTAATAACGACCTTATTGAGGATATAGAGACGTGGATGCAGATAATAGAAGACAGGAATTTACTTGTTCATACGTATACCCTTGAGGAATCGAGAGAGGTATTTAATAGGATAAAAGAAAAATATATTATCGAGCTAGAAAAATTTTATTTAGCAATACAAAAAAAGATACAGCGAGAAGATACGTAGTGATTAAAGTTTACATAAGAGGTGAGTTTCTAATGTATGAAAATATTTCAGAAGGTTTTGGTATGTCATCTCTTTTTCTGTTTACAATAGGACCTGTTCAACAATTTATTTCGCAGGCGAGAAAAACACAAGATTTGTACGCTGGGAGCTTCTTATTATCATATCTTACTTTTATCGGCTTAGAAGAAATAATAGAAAAATATGGTGTTAGTAATGTGATTTATCCGGATTTGGAGAATCAGCCTTTTTTAGAGTGGCATAATTTAAAAGTTTATGGAAGCAAAGATGGAGCTGTCTTTAATATCGATTTACCTACTATTCCTAATAGATTTGTAGCTTTAATTCCGGAAATCGAAGAAAAAAACATTGCTGAGTTAGCAGAAGGTATAAAGAGAAAAATAAAAAATGAATGGAATAATATTGTTAAAAAGATTTTACACGAGTTTAGCTTGATAGATAATTTGTATTCTTCAAAAGGCAAGACAAACTTCCAAGAATTAGTAACTAATCAGACAAAAGATTTTCCTGAAATTTATTGGGTGGCAATACCTTTAAAAAAAGATGGAAAAGAAATTTATATAGAAGATTTTTATGAGTTTTTTGAAAAAAGCTTGATTGATGAAGAAGTAAAAAAATATGGAGAAAAAAATGTCAAAAGTTTGCTTTATCACTTTGCTTACTCAGCTCTGGAAAGGGCGATGGGAGTAAGAAAAAATGTGAGGGAATTTGAACAAACAGAGGAATATGGATATAAATGTAAGGTTTGTGGAGTGAAGGAAGGGGTCATTAAAGCTGGGGTTGGGGGTTTAGAGGTAGGGGAATACATATCAAAAAAAGAGAACATTTGTATCAGATGTTTTACAAAAAGAGCCATTGACAAATATCTAAGTAAAGAAATAAGTGAAATATTTAAGGATTACACTTTTCCATCTACTGCCGAGATAGCTGCTTTGAGTTTTAAGAAGAGAATGCTAAATTCAGAGAAAGGCAAGAGGATATATGAAGCGTATTTAGACAAATTAAAAGAAGTTATTAAGGAAGAGAGAGTATTTAAAACGGTTCTGGTTAAGCCTCTGAAAAATTTGGAGAAATATTTTACTGACAATCTTTTCAATATTGAAGGTGAGTGGCTCTTTGAAGAGAATTTAACTGTAAAGAATTTTGAAGAAGAATTAGGAGTAAAGGTGAATGATAGAGAAGTAGAAATTTTGAAGCGGAGGTTGAAGGAGCTTACAGGGTTACAGGAAGTAGGTGAACCTAATCCTTATTATGGGATTATTTTATTTGATGGGGATAATATGGGTAAGTGGTTATCGGGGCATTTCCTTCCTCATATGATGCACGCCATAAAATATGAAAAAATAGAGATAAACAAAGAGATAAGAAAAGAGTTTGAGATGAGCTTAAAAAATGGCATCCTTTCTCCTATCTCTCATTTCCTTATTTCCCAAGCACTTAAGAACTATAGTATAAAATTTGTAAAGAAAATAGTTGAAGAGGAGCATTTAGGAAAAGTAGTTTATGCAGGCGGAGATGATATTTTGGCATTTGTAAATGTGGAAGAGTTGTTTGATGTTATGAGGAAATTGAGAGCATCTTTTTCTGGAAATGTAAGAGTTGAAAATGATGAAATAGAAGTAGATTGGGAAAATACAAGTGGTTTTGTGAGGTATAATAGTGAGGATGTCTTTACACTGGGAGAAAAAGCAACGGCCTCTTGTGGGGTGCTAATAGCCCATTACAAAGATCCTCTCCAGAAAGTATTGGGGAAATTAAGGGCTGTAGAAAAGAAAGCAAAAGAGCATAATGGTAAGGATAGTTTTGCCATTTCTCTCTTAAAGCGCTCGGGAGAAGAAAGAATAGCTGTAAGTAAGTGGAGGGTAAACAGGGGCGATATACTAGAAAAATTAAAAGAATTATCTATCGTTTTTTCAGGGAATGATGAAATATCTGTCTCAGATAAGGTTATATATGTTTTAAAAGAGGAATTTAAGCAGTTAAAGGATACGGATAATCTAGTTCCTTTTGACCTTGCGAGGGAAGAAATTAAAAGAGTTATTAGGAGGTCTATAGGTGAAAAAGATGATAAAGAGAAGAAAGAAAAAGTGGAAAGAGTAGTTAATTCTTTTATAGAAGTTTTTGAAAGTTATGGTGGGGATATAGATAATTTTTTGAATTTGATTTCCATTTCTGCCTTTGTAGGAAAGGGTGTGAAGTGATGCTTATTAAACTAAAACCTTTTGATACATTATTTTTCAGGAATTCTAGACCTTTTACAAAAGGAGAAGATACATGGACGGATTTTGTTTTTCCGCCATATCCTTCAACTGTTTACGGTGCTATAAGAAGCTATCTGATTTTTAAAATGGGTAGTTTGCGAGATTTTATAGAAGGTAAGTTTAGAGATATTTTAGGCGTTCCCGGCGAACCTGCTAAATTCACAATAAAAGGACCTTTTTTGATGAAAGAAGACAAGCTTGTTTTTAAAATGCCATATGATTTGGTCAAATTAAAAGATGAAGATGGAAAAGTATTTTTACTTGATTTCACAGAGAAGCCATCGTTGCTTGTGAGTGATTTCCCCTTTGATTATGGGCTTTTGTGGAAAAGGGAGGAAAATATAGATGATGCTGCAGGATGGATGGAGGAGCTTAATTTTGAGGATTATTTAAAAGGGGAAAAACAAGAGTTTGGTGTCGAAAAAGATGAGATATTTTACAAAATAGAAGATAAAGTAGGGATAAGTATTAATAAAGCTAAAGGGACATCGGAAGAAGGGCATTTATACAGATTTTCTATGGTGAGACTTATGGAAGATACTGGCATGGTAATAAAAATTGAGGGCATAGAAGAGTTTGATGATGAAGGGGTCTTACAGTTGGGAGGTGAAAGAAAGGCAGTTGCTTTTGAGAAGATGGTAAAAAATTCTTTTGAAGATTTAGAAAATTTAGCTCTTACTTTAGAAACTGATATATTTAAGATTTACTTAGCCACGCCTGCAATTTTTAAAAAGGGCTGGTTGCCTGATTGGATAGATGAAAAAACTTTGGAAGGAGAATTTAAGGGGATAAGGGTAAAACTTTTAACTTGTGCAATTGGAAAATATATCACGATTGGCGGCTGGGATATGGCAGAAGGAGAATCTAAGCCTTTAAAAAAAGCCGTTCCTGCGGGCAGTGTATATTATTTTAAAATTTTGAATGAGGTTGATAAAGAAAAGGTAAAAGAGACTTTTCACTTTAAAAATATCTCAGACGAAAAAGCAGAAGAAGGTTTTGGGCTATCTATTATGGGGGAGG
Organism: Thermoanaerobacter uzonensis DSM 18761; assembly: GCF_900129115.1. Taxonomy (NCBI): domain Bacteria; kingdom Bacillati; phylum Bacillota; class Clostridia; order Thermoanaerobacterales; family Thermoanaerobacteraceae; genus Thermoanaerobacter; species Thermoanaerobacter uzonensis. The sequence goes on from NZ_FQUR01000032.1 coordinate 7,641, forward strand.
TTAAGAGATTATGAGGAAAGTAATAACAATGGTGGGGACCTCAATTTTTGATAATTATAGGGAAGAAAACACTGGTGATACTTTCTTTAAAAGATATGTGATAGTGTAAAATTATCGTAGGATTTTTTAAGTGAAAAAAAACAAGAGACAACCCCTGTGATAAAATAGATTATGGAAAACAAAACAACACAGAAAGGGGTGTCTCTTGTGAAAAAACATATCTTTGAGGATATTATACTACAAAATGCTCTAAATTTCACTAGAGAAGTGGTAGACATTTTTGACGATTTATTAAACAAAGGAATGAATATTACAGAGCTTGCAGCAAGGATAAAGGAACTGACGGACAAACTAGGTAGAGAGGCAATAGAAGCAATTATTGAAGAGTTAGATAAGATAATAAAAGAAGACAAGAGAAGGAAAGAAAAATGGGTAGTA
>NZ_FQUR01000033.1 GCF_900129115.1 Thermoanaerobacter uzonensis DSM 18761
AAGACATAAAAATAGGGTCACCAGTAAAAATGACATTTAACATAAAAGGTGGAAAAGACATAAGAAAAATAGGAGTATACTACTTAAACGAGACGACAAATCAATGGGAATACGTAGGAGGAAAAGTTGACAAAGGAACAAACACAATAACCTTTGAAGCCAAACACTTCTCAACATATGGAGTCTTTGAATACAACAAAGAATTCAAAGACGTAACAAAAGACAATTGGGCATATGACGTAGTAAATGTGCTTGCATCAAGGCACATAATAAAAGGAGTAGACAGTGAAACATTTGTACCGAACGCAAAAATAACGAGAGCAGAATTTGCAGCATTAATGATAAGGGCATTAGGAATAGAAGAAGAGCCATACAAAGGAGAATTCAATGACATAAAAGAAGGAGCATGGTATGCAAACGCGATAGAAGCAGCATACAAAGCAGGGATAATGTTAGGAGACGGCAAGAATATAAGGCCGGATGACCCGATAACAAGAGAAGAGATGACAGCAGTAATAATGAGGGTATACGGAAAGCTTGCAGAGTACAAAGAAGACAGCATAGGCAATACCACTTTCAGTGATAACAACAAGATAAGCGAATGGGCAAAGAGTGTAGTAGCGAATGCAGTAAAGCTTGGGATAGTAAGAGGATATGAAGATAACACTTTCAAGCCAAAAGACAACGCTACAAGAGCAGAGGCAGCAGCTATGCTTTACAGAATTTTAGAGAAAACAGGAAATATATAAAATGGAGATGCGCCCTAACGGGCGCTTTTTTTGTTAGTCATTTTTCATCCATGTGCGGCAGAAGGTACACACGGGAGAAACAGAAGGAAAACCACATACCTCACAATTTATTTTTGGAGGACGGGCAGAAGTACCAGCAAATAGATGGGCATATTTTGTGTAGTTTTTATAAAAAGACCTTTTAATTCCTGGGGAATTTTCCTCTAACATATCTAAGGCTTCTTGATATCTTATATATTTTGCTTCTCTTGAATAAGGACATACTACGGTTACAGGCTTTATATTGTGAAGTTTTGCAAAAGCAATTATCTCTTCTTCTGCTTGGAAAGCGAGAGGTTTAATTTTTCGAGAAAATCCCAGTTCTTCAGGGAGTACAGGAATTCCCTTTGATAAATGATGAAGGTCCCATTGGAATAGATTTGCTAAAAGCAATTTGGCCATATCGTCTAATGTATGACCTGTTGCTAGTGCATCAGCTTTTACAGATAAAGTGTATTCATTCATAAGATGCCTTTTAGTGACTCCACATAGAGCACATATCCTGTCTTGGCGTTTAGCTATATCTGGGATACCTTTTCCAAATTTTTCTTTTAAGCTTACTATTTCTAAAGGAATATCATTTTCTTTGCAAAAGTTTTCCACAACTTCTCTAGATCGAGAAGAGAAGTTGTTTTCTTCTATTCCTAGATCTATAAAAAAGCCCAGCACTTCATAACCTAATCTTTTTAAGACAAAAGTAGTGACTAAGGAATCTTTTCCCCCTGAGATTGCAACAACTACGCGCCCTTTCGGAGGCAGCATTTTATATTTTTCAATAGTTTTGGCAACTTGTCTCATAAAAAAAGCATCCAAATGTTCTTCGCAAAAGGCGGAATTATGAGCGGGGAATTTTACAATTGCTGGTTTACGGCACACAGTACATTTCAATGGCATAACCCTCCTTTACTTAATAAATTGTATACTACAATTAAAGCTATACCTTAAATTATAAAAAATTTAAAAAGAAATTGCAAAAACGCTAATTACTTCAACAAGTTTTCCTTAAAAAATTTCTAAAAAAATAGTATTATATAGTTGTGAGGAACTTAAGAGGGAGTGAAAAATTTTGAAAGTAATAGAAGCAAAGAAAATTACAGAAATAGTAAAATTGCTTTGTATTGAAGCTAATTATGAATTACCTCAAGATATATTTAAAAGTTTAAAAGAAAGAATAAAAGAGGAAACAAGTCCATTGGGTAGAGAAATTTTAAAAGATATAATTGCAAATGCTGAAATAGCGAAAACGCAAAGAATGCCTATATGTCAAGATACAGGAATAGTGGTAGTTTTTGTAGAGATAGGACAAGAAGTACATATAGTTAATGGCAGTTTAGAAGAAGCGATAAATGAAGGTGTAAGACTGGGGTATGAAGAGGGGTATTTGAGAAAATCTGTTGTAAAAAGCCCTATTTTGCGAATAAATACTGGTGACAACACTCCTGCGATAATACATTATCATATCTGTGAAGGGAATAGACTTTCAATAACTGTAATGCCTAAAGGTGCAGGAAGTGAAAATATGAGTGCTTTAAAAATGCTAAAACCTTCTGACGGAGTAGAAGGGATTAAAAGTTTTGTTATTGAAACAGTTGAAAAAGCAGGTCCTAATGCTTGCCCTCCCTCGATCGTGGGAATAGGAATGGGAGGGGATTTTGAACTTGCTCCTTATCTTGCTAAAAAGGCTTTATTGAGGAAAGTGGGAGAAAGGAATACTGATGAAGTGATAGCTCAATTAGAAGAAGAATTACTGCAAGAAATAAATACATTAGGTGTTGGTCCGCAAGGGTTGGGAGGAAGTACTACTGCTCTTGATGTTCATATTGAAACTTATCCTACCCATATAGCTTCTCTTCCTGTAGCTATCAATTTAGGATGCCATGTTACAAGACATGCTACTTTTGTATTATAATATTGTTGGGAGGAAAAATGATGTACAAGAAAGTAACTACTCCTTTAGATGATGGAATAGTAAACCAGCTTAAAGCAGGGGACTTAATTTTGCTATCAGGAGAAATTTATACAGCAAGAGATGAAGCTCACAAGAGAATGATAGAATCATTAAATAGAGGAGAAAAATTACCTTTCGAAATAAGAGATAGTGTAATTTATTATGTAGGTCCTTGTCCTCCTAAACCGGGACAAGTTGTAGGAAGTTGTGGGCCTACTACAAGCGGAAGAATGGATAAATACACACCGGTATTAATTGAATTAGGATTAAAAGGCATGATAGGAAAGGGATATAGGAGTAAAGAAGTTATAGAAGCTATGAAAAAGTATAAAGCGGTCTATTTCACTGCTATAGGAGGAGCAGGAGCACTACTGGCACAAAAAGTGAAAAAAGCAGAAATAGTAGCTTATGAAGATTTGGGTACAGAGGCTATCTATAAATTTTTAGTTGAGGATTTTCCTGTTATTGTTACTATAGATATCTATGGCAATAATTTGTATGAGATTGAGAAAGAAAAATATAAGACTAATTTAAAAAGGTGAGACAAAAATGGCGCTTCTACCTTTAAAAGAACTATATTTAGAGTGTTTACATTGTACAAAATGTGACCTTAGTAAGACGAAAACTAATATGGTTTTTGGAGAAGGAAATTTAAAAGCAAAAGTTATGTTTGTTGGAGAAGGACCAGGAAGAGACGAGGATTTGCAAGGGAGGCCTTTTGTAGGGAGAGCTGGTCAACTTCTCAACAAAATGCTTGAAGAGGTTGGATTAAAAAGAGAAGAAGTTTATATTGCCAACATAGTAAAATGCAGGCCCCCAAATAATAGAGTGCCCTTACAGAGTGAAATTGATGCTTGTTTGCCTTATTTAAGAAATCAAGTTGCAATAATAGCTCCTAAAATAATAGTTTGTCTTGGAGCTACTGCAGCAAAAGCTATAATAGATAAAAACTTTAAAATAACAGCAATGAGAGGACAATGGCTTGAAAGAAAAGGCGTTAAAATAATAGCGACTTACCATCCAGCTGCAATTTTGAGAGACCCTGAAAAATTAGAGCCTGCAATGGAGGACTTTAAAAAAATTAAAGAAGAGTTAGATAAATTATCGTAATTTAAAGCATTTTAAAGTATAACCAAGCATAGTCGGTATAATTATGTATAATGGCTTTATATGACTTTCTATAGGGATTGAAGTAGAAACATAAAAATGATATATTAATAAACGTCGCTGCTGAAGCGGCAAGACAGCGAGAGGGTATTGACAAAGGGATATAGATTTGGTAATATAGAGGAGCTGCGGGTAAGCAGCGAGGGACCTTGAAAAATGGACAGTGAGGCGAAAAAAAGGTGTAGAGAAGAGCAAGGAAATGAACTTAAGAGTTTGATCCTGGCTCAGGACGAACGCTGGCGGCGTGCCTAACACATGCAAGTCGAGCGGTTCGGCACTTAGCACAAGTTAAGTGTCGGATAGCGGCGGACGGGTGAGTAACGCGTGGGCAACCTACCCTTAAGACCGGGATAACACCTCGAAAGGGGTGCTAATACTGGATAAGGTCATAAGGTGGCATCACCATATGAAGAAAGGGGGAACCCGCTTAAGGATGGGCCCGCGTCCCATCAGCTAGTTGGTGAGGTAACGGCTCACCAAGGCGACGACGGGT
>NZ_FQUR01000034.1 GCF_900129115.1 Thermoanaerobacter uzonensis DSM 18761
ATGCATTCGAAGAACTGTTAAAATATTCAACTTTTGACTTTAATCTATATGAAGGCCCTTTTATTGATATAACATGCGAATGATGAAGTAATCTATCCAATATTGCATTGGCTAATGTTGCTGATCCAAATACTTCTGCCCAATTAGAAAAGGGCATATTAGTTGTAATAATAGTACTATGCTTTTCATACCTTTTAGATATTAGCTGAAAAAATATATTTGAAGCATCTGTGTCTATTGGTAAATACCCTACTTCGTCTATTATTAACACTTTATACTTTGAAAAATGTTTTAATCGGATCTCTAAACGGTTTTCTGCTAATGCCTTTTTTAATTGAGACATTAATTCTTGAAAATGAATGAAATAGGTAGAATATCTGTGCTTAGCACATTCTATCCCTATGGAGGTGGCAAGATGTGTCTTGCCTACCCCGGGGGTTCCTACAAACAATATATTTTCGTTATTTTCTACAAATCTTAAGCTTTTTAAATCAAGAATTTCTTGTTTGTTTATGCTTGGTTGAAATTCAAAATCAAAATCATCAAGTTCTTTTAAAAAAGGGAAGTTTGCTACTTTAACACATGCAAGTATTGCTTTTTCTTGTTTTGATTTTATTTCTAAATTGCTTAGTTCATATAGAGCATCTATAACACTTTTTTCTCCTGATTTAATCAGGTTTAAGTACATATCTATATTATTTTTTATGTTATTTAATCCAAGCTCTTCTAAATTGTTTAATAGCTTAATATAGTTACTCACATTTTCACCTACCTATGCAATAATTTATCTAATTCGTTAAGATTATTTGTGCATATTTGTTCAATATCTTCTCTATTTTTGATGAGATTTTCCATCAATTCTCTATAATGAGATTCATGATAATTTATCTTTTTATCACTTAATATATGGACAGATATCAAATCTGTGTTAAAATATACATGTAACTCATTTTCTACTGTTTTAAGAGTTACAGTTTTATTTATATATTTTGGAGGGACTGAGTATCTACTCCCTTTGTAATATATCATAGAATCTTTATGAACAGTTGCTTTTTGCTCGAAGTTCATATAACTTTCTATGATATCATTACTTGGTAGCGGAGATAGATACTCCTTCTCTTTTTGGAATAATATTATCGGTTGTATCCCTGTTGATTGATTTGTGGATTGATTAACTTTTTTGTTTATTTCATCAATTATCTTTATTAAATCTTCTTCATTTTCAAATTCACCATTGTATGGCAGTAACCAGTCAATAAATTTATTAGATGATTCCACCTTTCCTTTGGTATATGAGTGTCTTGGTTTACATAAGCGTATCTTAAAGCCAAAATCATTTGCAAATGCTTTTATTTTATTATTTATCTTCCTCCCCTCGTTTGTTATATCAACTACTGTTTTCATATTGTCAAAAAGTATTTCCTCCGGAACACCTCCTGTAGCTTTAAATGCGTTTATCAAGCATTCAATTACATCTTGTTGAGTTTTTGCTTTCCTATATTCAAAGTAGCAATATCTTGAATATCCAAGTTTATAGTTAAATACATTAACAACGAATTCTTCTCCATATCTCGAAACTAATTTTATGTCTTCCTTCCAATCTACCTGGGCCTGTTTTCCCGCAGGAGTTTCAAATCTTGGATGACCACTTGCTTTTTTAGTAGGTTTCAGTCCCTTTCTCTTTACATATTTGTTGAAATTAGAATATGTCCCAATATCATAATTTTTAGAAACAAAGTATTCATATACTCCCTTTACCGTAACCCCCTTTATTTCAAGCTTTGCTTTTATTTCATCATAGTATTTATCTAATTTACTTTGTTTATTTCTTGTTTTTGGCTTGCCTTCATATCCCTCATAATACCTTTTAACAGTTCTTCTATCTACTCCATATTCTCTTGCTAATTCTGAAAAATTAGGTTTTATTTCCATAGCCTTAAATATACTAATTTGACCTAATAGATTTTTCATTTTTGTATCCCTCCTACAAACAGAAGGATACCAAATTTATGTACAAATTTGTACATTTTTATTTTCCACTTTTCGTACATTCTTATTTTATCATTTACA
>NZ_FQUR01000035.1 GCF_900129115.1 Thermoanaerobacter uzonensis DSM 18761
CTTAAGGACCCGGAAGTTACGGACATACATGTGAACGGCACAAAGATAATGTACAAAAAAGCAGGAGTAAAAATAAATGCAGAAGAAGAGTTTCCGAACGAGCAGGCTGTAAGGGTCATACAGGACAGAATCCTTGCACCTTTAAATAAATCAATCAACATAGCCAATCCCTCACAGGATGCAGAGCTTTATGACGGCTCCCGTGCTCTTTTAGTTATACCTCCAGAGTCTGATAAGCCTGTCATAATTATCAGGAAGCATAATCTGTTAAATGTGCCTTTGGAAGAGCTTGCAAAGACAACAGTAGGGCTCACAAAGGAGATGCAGGAGTACTTTAAGAAGGCAGTAAGAGATAGAAAAAACATCATGGTTGCAGGAGAAACAGGCGCAGGAAAGACTACTTTTATAAACTCTTTAAGCTTTGAGATTCAAGAAAAACATGTAGTAGCAGTTTTAGAGGATACAAGAGAGATTAAGCTTCGCATACCTTACGTGTACTACTTCAAAACAAGAAAAGGGACAGCGGAGGCAAGGGATGTGAGCTACTCTGACATCTTAAAAGACTGCTTAAGAGCAGACCCCGACAGAATAATTTTGACAGAAATACGTACACCTGAAAGTGCCTATGAGCTCATACACGTTTTAAACAGCGGCCACAGAGGCTCTATGACGACAATACATGCAAATTCATGCTTGGATGCTTTATTAAGGCTTGAAATGCTGATACAGGAGTTTAAGAATTTAGATTACAGGATTATACGAAAGCTCATTTCAAGGGCTGTTGATATTATTGTATTTTTAAGGCTTGCTGAGGACGAAAAGGGAAACCTAAAAGGTAGGGAGCTTGCTGAGGTGGTTGAAATTGAAGGCATAGATGAAAACGGAGACTATATTTTAAAGCACGTGGTAGGTGATTGAAGGTGGCAGTCTCCTTTCTGTTTGGAGCAGCTGTTTTTATGGTGGTAGTTTTTTCATACAGTATTAGGGAAAATAGAAGGCTTAAGCTTAAAAGAAGGCTTGAGAGGCATTTGGTAGCTACTCAAAAAAATGAGCTCAGCATAATGGATTTGTTCGACTTAAAAAGCTTTACTGAAGCTTTAGATAGAAAGCTTAAAAAAAGCGGCATTAAAGTGGATGCAGAAGAGGTATTTTTGTGGTTTGTTCTATTTTCTATTGTGTCAGCCTTATTTCTGAGCTTAAAGGGTTTCGCCTTACTTGGTTTATCACTTCCTGTTATGTTCTACTACCTTTTAGATTATGTTCTTGACTACTTGGGAAGAAGGAGAATAAGAAAGACTGAGGAGCAGTTTAGAGATTTTGTTAAAATGCTCGGT
>NZ_FQUR01000036.1 GCF_900129115.1 Thermoanaerobacter uzonensis DSM 18761
CTTAAGGACCCGGAAGTTACGGACATACATGTGAACGGCACAAAGATAATGTACAAAAAAGCAGGAGTAAAAATAAATGCAGAAGAAGAGTTTCCCAATGAGCAGGCTGTGAGGGTCATACAGGACAGAATCCTTGCGCCTTTAAATAAATCAATCAACATAGCCAATCCTTCACAGGATGCGGAGCTTTATGACGGATCCAGAGCTCTTTTAGTTATACCTCCTGAATCTGATAAGCCTGTTATAATTATCAGGAAGCATAATCTGTTAAATGTGCCTTTGAAAGAGCTTGCGAAGACAACAGTAGGGCTTACAGAAGACATGCAGGAGTACTTCAAGAAGGCGGTAAAAGAGAGAAAAAACATCATGGTCGCAGGAGAAACAGGCGCAGGAAAGACGACTTTTATTAACTCTTTAGGCTTTGAAATTCAGGAAAAGCACGTTGTTGCAGTTTTAGAGGATACAAGAGAGATTAAGCTTCACATACCATATGTTTACTACTTCAAGACAAGAAAAGGCACTGCAGAGGCAAAGGATGTGACCTACTCTGACATCTTGAAAGACTGCCTTAGGGCGGATCCGGACAGAATCATTTTGACTGAGATAAGGACACCTGAAAGTGCCTATGAGCTCATACACGTTTTAAACAGCGGTCATAGAGGCTCTATGACAACAATACATGCAAATTCCTGTCTTGATGCTCTTTTGAGGCTTGAAATGTTAATACAGGAGTTTAAGAATTTAGATTACAGAATTATACGAAAGCTTATTTCAAGGGCTGTTGATATTATTGTATTTTTAAGGCTTGCTGAGGACGAAAAAGGAAACCTAAAAGGAAGAGAGCTTGCTGAGGTGGTTGAAATTGAAGGCATAGATGAAAATGGAGACTATATTTTAAAGCATGTGGTAGGTGACTAAAGATGGCAGTCTCTTTTCTGTTTGGAGCTGCTGTTTTTATGGTGGTAGTTCTTTTATACAGCATTAAAGAAAATAGAAGGCTTAAGCTTAAAAGAAGGCTTGAGAGGCATTTAGTGGTTCCTCAAAAAAATGAGCTCAGCATAACAAGTTTGTTTGGTTTAAGGAGCTTTATTGAAAAGTTAGACAAAAAGCTTCAAAAAAGCGGTATTAAATCGGATGCAGAAGAGGTATTCTTATGGTTTGTGCTTTTTTCTATTGTGTCAGCCTTATTTCTAAGCTTGAAGGGTTTCACCTTACTTGGTCTATCACTTCCTGTTATGCTCTACTACCTTTTAGATTATGTTCTTGACTACTTGGGAAGAAGGAGAATAAGAAAGACTGAGGAGCAGTTTAGAGATTTTGTTAAAATGCTCGGT